>CAMKTW010000023.1 GCA_946415795.1 uncultured Bacteroidales bacterium | reverse complement strand
CATCAGAGCATCATCGGCCTTGAAGCTGAAAAGCAGATGGAGATGGCAGGCGAATATCCCGACATCGTGATCGGCTGCTTTGGCGGCGGCAGCAACTTTGGCGGCCTGGCATTCCCCTTTATGCGCCACAACTTCAAGGATGGCAAGAAGACCCGCTTCATCGCCGCAGAGCCTCTCTGCTGCCCCAAGTTCACCAAGGGTGAGTTCCACTACGACTTTGGCGACGAAGCCGGATACACTCCGCTGATCCCTATGTTCACCCTGGGCCACAACTTCCGCCCTGCAAATATCCACGCCGGCGGTCTCCGCTACCACGGTGCCGGAATGATTGTCACACAGCTGGTCAAGGACGGCTTTGTCGAGGCTGTCGATATCCCTCAGCTGGAGACATTTGAAAAGGGTCTGCTCTTCGCAAAGGCAGAGGGTATCATCCCCGCTCCCGAATCTTGCCACGCTATCGCCGCAGCCATCCGCGAGGCCAAGGCTTGCGACGCGAAAGGCGAGGAGAAGATTATCCTCTTCAACCTCAGCGGCCACGGTCTGATTGACATCTCTGCATACGACCAGTATCTGGCAGGCAACCTTGTAAACGGCGAGGTGAGCGACGATTATATCAAAGCCAACATCGCAGAGATAAGAGAACAGATAAAAATTGACTAATAATCAACGTTATGATGTGGAATAAAGAGATGGAGTGCATGCCGCGCGAGGAACTTACAAAACTCCAGAGCGAGCGGCTGGTCAAGATAGTCAAGTACACTTACGACAATGTGAAATACTATCACGACCGAATGGATGCAGCGGGTGTCAAACCCTCTGACATAAAAGGAATAGAAGATATCAGCAAACTGCCGTTTATGACAAAGCAGGATCTGAGGGACTACTACCCAACCGGTACTTTTGCCGCCCCAATGAGCGATATCGTACGATTCCACGCCTCCAGCGGAACCACAGGAAAGCCTATAGTGGCGGGCTACACCCGGCACGACCTCGAGTGCTGGAGCGAGGGCGTGGCCCGCTGCCTCACGGCTTACGGACTCACCGAGAAGGATATCGTGCAGGTAGCCTACGGCTACGGCCTGTTCACCGGCGGTCTGGGCGCACACGACGGCGCCTCCAAGGTCGGCTGCTCTGTGTTGCCCGCCAGCAGCGGAAATACCGCCAAGCAGCTGCTTTTGATGAAAGATTTAGGGGTGACAGCACTGTGCTGCACCCCTTCTTACGCCCTTTTCCTTGCAGAGAGTCTCCACCAGAGCGAGGACTTCAAACTGTCTGACATGAAGCTCAAGGCTGGTGCCTTTGGCGCCGAACCCTGGAGCGAAAACATGCGCGCAGAACTTGAGCAGAAGCTGGGCATCAAGGCCTATGACATTTACGGTCTCACCGAGGTGAGCGGTCCGGGCGTAGGCGGCGAATGCGAGTGCCAGGACGGCACGCACATCTGGGAAGATATGTTCTATCCTGAGATTATCGACCCTGTCACGCTGCAGCCGCTTGCACACGGCGAGCAGGGCGAACTTGTATTCACTACCCTTACCAAAGAGGGTATGCCGGTGATCCGATACCGCACCCGCGACCTTACCTCCCTGAATTACGAACCCTGCAAATGCGGACGCACCGCAGTCCGTATGAACAAGATAATGGGGCGTACCGACGATATGCTTATCATCCGCGGCGTAAATGTTTTCCCGACCCAGATAGAGGCTGTGATAATGGAGTTTGCGGAGTGCAACGGGCAGTATATGATTACCGTGGACCGCGTAAACAACACCGACACCTTCCAGCTGGATCTGGAGTTGCGGCCTGAGTGCTACAGCGACAGCGTAGGCCAGATGAATTCCCTCACTAAGGCCATCGTGGGCCGCATTGCCAGCGTCATTGGCATCAAGTGCGACGTAAAGGTCGTTGAGCCCAACGCCATAGAGCGCAGTGCCGGCAAGGCTAAACACGTCAAGGATCTCAGAAAAATTTAATATCTTAGTGCTATGATTATAAAACAGCTATCCATTTTTTTGCAGAACAAGATCGGCCGCTTCACCGAGGTCACCAATATCCTTGGTCAGGCCGGTGTAGATATGCAGGCTTTCACTGTGTCTGAGAATTCCGACTTCGGCATCCTCCGCCTGATTGTGGATGATACCGACCATGCCGTGGAGGCGCTGCGTGCCGCCGGCTTCGCGGTCAATACCACCGATGTGGTCTGCCTGGTGTGCCCGGACAAGCCCGGTGCCATTGCACCCTATATGAACAAACTCTCAGAAGGCGGCATCTCTATTGAGTATATGTACGCTTTCAGCCAGTTGGGGAGTGCCAAGGTCATAATCCGTCCCGACAACCTCGCTCTCTGCGAGAAGTTGATCTCTGAATAGGCGGTTTAACCGTTTTTAAACGTTTAACTGTTTTTAAAAACATAATTATTCCTGCACGAACTCTGATCTTTTTCCCAACCGGCGTTTTATAACGCTATCTTGCCTCCGAATTATTAACATTTAAAACGGAGGTATTATGAGAAACAGATCAGAGGCGAAGGGGATGACCTTCGCATTAGCAGTAGCGGCGTTGACAGCCGCAGGCTGCACCCTTGCTGAGCGCAGCGAATTCGCAACACTTAACCTCTCCATCAGGCAGGAGAAGACATTTGCCACAAAGGCGGGCGGGATGGCTATGCCAGACACCAACAGCTTTGTGCTGCAAATCACCAATTCAGCTGGAGAGTATGTCTATTATGGCCGGTACGACGCAAGGCCGGAGGTAATCGCGGTGCCGGCCGGGACCTATGCCCTGAGCATTGTGAGCGAAGAGTTTGACGCACCCGACTGGGAATCGCCGGTGTATGGCGATGCTGTGAACGTGGTGGCGGCCAGCGGCGAGAATGTGAACGTGAATTTCCTGTGCAAGATGGTGAATGCCGGTCTGCGGATTAAGATGACAGAGCGGTACAGTCTCAAATACCCGGGCACGCTTACCGTATCACAGGAAAAGGGCAGCCTGGATTACACATCATCCGAGAGCCGTTTCGGTTATTATGATGCAGGCAACGCCACCTTCAGCGCAGTTGCGTCCGACGGCTCCAGTCAGCAGCTCTTCAGCAAACAATTACAGGCCGGCCAGATGCTGACCCTGACGCTGGACGCCGGCAGTAGCGACTCAACCTCAAATATTAGTGTCACGGTGGATACCACTGCCACATATCTGAGCCAGACCATTATGGTAGATCAGTACCGGGACTCGCAGGGTGACGGCCTCTCCCGGGAGACTGCGCTAAGTGTGGCAGAAGCGGCGCTTCATCCTGAAGAGAACGTGTGGGTATGGGGCTACATTGTCGGCGGCGACCTCTCCAGCAGCGCTATCAGTTACGAGGGCCCATTTACAAAGAACAGCAACCTGGCTATTGCCGCATCGCCAGCGTGCCGCACCCGTTCAGAATGTATGGCGGTAGAACTGGCCAGCGGCAGCGATATCCGTACTGCCGTGAATCTGGTTGACAATCCCCAGATGCTGGGATGCAAGATTTATATTCAGGGAACTGTAAAAGATTCATATTTCGGACTGACCGGTCTTAAAAATGTGAAGACCTTCGCCCTGGATTAAAAAATTTTGTTTATTGTCAAGAAAACAATACCTTTGCACTCCCCAAAAGCGACCGGAAAAGGCGCTCTGGGAGTGAGACTCGCTAGCTCAGTAGGTAGAGCACAACACTTTTAATGTTGGGGTCTTGGGTTCGAGCCCCAAGCGGGTCACAAAAAACGCTTCCTTTCGGAAGCGTTTTTTGAACCCGCTTGGCGGGTCCATATGCTTAAGGGGGCTCTGCCCCCTGCAACCCCCGCGGCGCAAAGCGCCGGCCGCTAAAGCGGCTACCTTCAGGTCATTGATGACCAATGGCGGGGATAATGCGGGCGTGTTGTAATTGGTAGCCAAGCCAGACTTAGGATCTGGTGCTGCAAAGCGTAAGGGTTCGAGTCCCTTCGCCCGCACTAGAATACTGGGGCTCTGCCCAAAACCTCTTCCCGGGAAGATGGCTTGAGGTGTCGGCGAGTACCCGTTTCGCTACTCATCAGGCCCGGACTCTTCTGTTGGCGACAAGCCCTCAGTCTGCCGGTCGTTACGGCGGGAAATGAACCACAGCATAATGTTGCGTATGGAGAAGAAAATGGAGAACTGGCCAAGAACCAGTACCCAGTCGTGACGTATCAGGCCGTATATGATAATCATAAGGCCTCCCGCCACCGCAAGTACCCAGTGACCCAGGGGAAGCACCGATTTCTTATGCCTCACACTGTACACGAGCTGGTAAACTGAACGTATCTCAAAAGTAAACTGCCCAAGTATACCAAAGGCCAGAAGCTTTGGTGGTACATCCTTGTTGCGCAGGAACACATTCATAAAGGTCTCCCAGTCCTGTGCGATGAGCACTATTATCAACAAGGGGAAAACAGCCTGAATTATAATCACAGCCCGGGGAACTTTCTTGTACATACCCAGGGCATATATGTTCCACATATATATGTAGTAGCTGAGGCTTTCTCCGAATATGATTGAGAAATCTTTCCTGAGCCAGCCGTAGATATACAGTACAACGGCACCGATACTGCTCAGAACCCAATAGATGCCGGGAGATTCTACTCTGCGGTATTTTTCAGACAGATACCATTGGACAACAATCCTCGAGCCGTAAATTCCCATCCCGGCCAGACCCAGAAGATATATCCAAACAGGACTGTCCATAATGATGATGATTTAACGGAGGGGTTTACCAAAGAAACGCATCCAAACCCGATTTTGAAGATCATCAGGAAGGCCGCGCAGGATTGAACGTACAGTATTCTGCGGGAAGTCGGGAAAATGGAGGAAAATCAGCCCGTCCAGACTGTAGCAGAAATCGGGATCGACATTGAAGCACGGGAGTTTGGCCCCGCAACTGAAATATTTGCGCACCAGCACCGGAATATGCACCTTACCATCAGAAATAACGCCGATCATCTTGTCCAGCGAATCAATATTGACTGTGGGGAACTGCAAAAGCCCGGCAGGATCTACAGCCAGGTAATCGGGCACGAACGGGTGGGTCGGCTGCGCCACTTTTTCCGCATCTTCTATCGTAAAATGCTTGGTAACATACCAATAGATCAGACTCTTATAAAAATGCGGTATATCGTTGGTGATACTTACGGGACCGGAGAAATACTGAAGCCCTGGGAATTTCAAGGTAGAGACAGCCAGTCCTGCAAGCAGCAGACGCAACGGGAACACCTCCCGCTGATATTTTGCCGCTACAAAGGAGCGCCCCAACTCCATCGACACCGGCAGCAGCTGCTTTGCCTTAGGGCCATAATTAAACAGGCTCGAGGTGTAGAAGCCCGACTCGCCGCCGTATCCGGACTCAATTTCCGGTCCAATCCCAATCCTGTAAGCCCCCACTATATCCTTGTTAACCGCGTGCCATACCACCAGGTGCCGGTAGTAGTCATCATACAGATCTGTATCCTCTGAATGGCCTGTTCCCTCACCGATAGCCCTGAAGGTCTCTTCCCGGAGCCTCCAAAGCTCTTTTGTAACAGCTGGTGCCTGATCCTTGGAGAGCAGATATGCACGGTAATCACCGGTTTCAAACAAGAGATTGTCGCCAAGAGACTCTATTTCAGTAACGATTCTTTCAACCGGTTGTGCAGGGGCAACAGGCACGGGCCATTTATGTACAACTTGCTCCGCACTCTCCACACACTGTGCCTGAAGAGCATAGCATCTGTTTCTGAGATATTTGCCCAAAGGCTCTACATCGAACGCTTCAATGTCGGCCGGCAGGATGGGCTGCCCGATCCGGACCTTGACTACCTTCCCCTTCTTGTTGAACATCTCGTGCACGAGCCTGACTGTACGCAGCCTTGGGTGGATCCTGCCCAGGATATGGAAAGAGCGGGAGTTCTGCCCTTCAAAATAAACAGGAACAACCGGCAGACCAGAGCGCTTGATAAGTTTGATGATATTCTCCGCCCACGGGATATCTTCTACGACACGCTTTCCGCACACCGACGTGCGACGCTTACGCGGCTGCCAGGTTGCGACCTCGCCAGCGGGGAAAAGACCGAGAGGGCACCCCTTGGCAATATGCCCCAGCGCCGCCCGGATGCCGCTTACAGAGCGGACACCACCGGCAGAGAAATTATCCACCCCAAGAAAACTCTCCTTCAGGTTTGGGATCAGCGCCAGCAGGAAGGTAGTAAGAATCTTATAGTCGGGACGCCTGGAGCCAATCATACTGTTCAGGATCAGCCCGTCTATCGCTCCAAAATGATGGTTTGATATTGTAATGAACCCGCCCTCGGAAGGGATGCGCTCCAACTGCTCCTGGAGAATATCACAGGAGACACCTATCTCTTCAAGGACATTTGCAGAGAAAGCGGGCCCTTTGCTACTACAATATTTATCGTGTATGCGGTTAACCTCTTCGAGTTCAAGAATACGGTAGCCCAGGCGGGCAATCAGCTTGCCAAAAAAACCTTTTATCCCCAGAGCTTTCTGGAGGTCTGATACCTCCATCACTGCATATCTCTTTTCACCCATAGGCTTCATACGTAATTGTCACGTATCTGGTTTTTGGTTTTCAAAGTTAGTCAATTTACATACAACAGCAAAAAATGCTGCCCCGAAAGGTGGCAATTCCGTCACGGAACGATGTGTGACGAAATAGTTTCCGTCTGGATTTCGTCACAAATAAAGCGATTTAGTCTCAAATCAGGCGGTTTTATAACAAAAACCGGTCACAGGTTACAAAGTTTTTCACGGCCAGCACCCGCAGTGTACTTTTGCGACGTCTGAAGAAAAACAGAACGCATATGATAGCACCTTTATGGACACGGCTGGACAACGCCGCAATCATATACCCCTCGTGCAGGACGCGACGCTACGCCGCCCAGTTCAGGGTCAGTGTAGATCTGGACCACGAAGTAAACGAAGAGGCGCTCGACAGGGCACTGAAAAATATTATCAACCGCTTCCCGAGTTTCACCTACACCCTTCGCAAAGGATTCTTCTGGTGGTATCTCCACCGTCTTGAGAACCTCCCCTGCACCGGCAAGGCCAACACTATGAATGTATTCTCGCTAAAAGACAACGGGGGATATATGTTCAAGGCGGGCTGCACCGGGAACCAGATTACCCTTGATGTATTCCACGCCCTTACCGACGGTACCGGCGCTATGACCTTCCTGTTGAGCCTGACGGCCGAATATCTACGCCTGCAAAAGGGCATAAAGCCCGAGTACGGCAAATGGATTCTCAATCCAGCAGAAGAGGCCTCCCCGGAAGAGATGGAAGACAGCTTTGACGCATTCTCCGGCAACAAGGGCCGTCTTGACAAAGAGAAGGCTGCCTGGCATATCCCGGGCCCCAACGAGCGTTACGACGTGCTTCACAACACCCGTATATCGATGTCCGTAGAACAGCTTCAGGAAAAGACCCGTGAATACAACTGTACCGTCACCGAGCTGCTCACTGCACTGATGCTTGCCGCACTGCAGGATACCCGCCGCCAAGTGTCCAAAGGGCGGGGGAATACAAACCTCAAGATTGAAGTCCCCGTAAACCTGCGCCCGCTGTTCAACAGCCGCACGATGCGCAACTTCTCATCCTACGTACACATCGGCGTTGACGTCAAAAACGGCGAATACACCCTTGAAGAGCTTGTGGAAGCGGTTCGCGGGCAAAAGAGAGATTATGCCCGCAGGGAACCCCTTACCACACGCGTAAACGCAAACGTGGCGCTTGAGGACAACCTTGCAATCCGCTGCCTTCCCCGTTTTATCAAGCGCCCCTGCATCAATCTTGTGAACCGCCTCAAGGGTGACCGTTACTGCTCTAATACCCTATCGAACATCGGCAACATAACACTCCCCGAGTGTATGGCGGCCTATGTACGCGACCTAGATTTCGTGCTTGGCAGGGCCCTTGGCAAATCGGGATCAAGCGCCTGCGTAAGCTTTGGCGGACGTCTGAACCTGAATATGAGCCGTCGTATTGCTGATACCACTTTCGAGCGTTGCTTTCTCCGTCAGCTGGATATGGCCGGCATCGACCCGAATGTACTGTTTGACACAGTATCAAAACGCAAATCATTAATGTGGCCCCCCGTAAGGCAGCAAATGCGCCTGGTGCGCATAGGCTGGCCGGGGACTCCACTGGTAATATAAAGTATTATGATTAACTACATTAACCAATTAACACAGACAACACGCAATTTCTGGGACCAGAAAGCACTTTGCGACTGGCACGGAGAAGAGTTTACATTTGGCGAAGTAGCTGCCAGCATCGCCCGGCTCCAACTGCTGATGGAGAACACCGGCATCAAGAAGGGGCAGAAAATCACAATATTCGCCCCCAACTCCGCACGCTGGGCAATCTCTTTCCTGGCTGTCAACACCTCCGGTGCGGTAGTAGTCCCCCTGCTGGCAGATTTCACCGGCGAAGCTGTATGTAACCTGATAGACCACTCTGAGAGTGTCGCTCTTTTCACCGACAAAGACTCCTGGAAGAAACTCGATGCGGCAAAAATGCCCAGTCTCCGGTATGTAATCAATATATCTGACTGGTCTCTTCTCTGGAGCGCGGAGGGCGAGAAGGTGTCCGCAGCATTTGAAAGCCTGGAGAGTGATTTCGCAGCCAGATATCCCAAGGGATTCTGCAAGGACGACGTCATTTACAGGATTGAGGATATGAAAGACCTGGCGGTGATCAACTACACCTCCGGCACCACCAGCGCCCCCAAGGGTGTGATGCTCCGCTACGAGTGCTTCTCCGCCTCCATTGACTTTGCCATCCGCCATATCTACGCTTCCAACAAGGATAACATAGTATCAATGCTCCCTATGGGCCATATATACGGTATGGTTTTCGAGTTTATGTATCCGCTCTGCTTTGGCGTAACGGTATATTATCTTGGCAAGACTCCCGCCGCCACCACACTGCTCAAAGCCGTCAAGGAGGTTAAGCCATACCTCATAATCACCGTGCCGCTGGTTATGGAGAAGGTCTACAAGTCCTCCATACAGCCTGCACTGGGCAAGTGGTATATGAAGATCCTCACAGCCATCCCCGGCGTGAACAAGGCTATCTACAAGACCATCACCAAGAAACTTGTCGCAGCCTTCGGAGGCAATGTACAGCAGTTTATTATGGGTGGCGCTGCGCTTAACCCCGATGTTGAGCGCGTCTTCCGCAAGATGGGGCTTCCCTACACCGTCGGCTACGGCATGACCGAAGCAGCTCCGCTGCTGGCATACGCAGAGCCCTGGAACTTCGCACCCGGCAGCTGCGGCCTCAAACTTGACAGCGCAGAGGTCCGCATCGACTCTGAGGATCCCGAACACACTCCAGGTGAGATTCAGGCAAAGGGCACAAATATCTGCAGCGGCTATTTCAATAACCCGGAAGCATCCGAGAACCTCTTTACAGAGGACGGCTTCCTGCGCACCGGCGACCTTGGCGTGATGGACGCAAAGGGCAATATCTTTATCAAAGGGCGCTGCAAGACAATGATTCTCTCCGCAAACGGCCAGAACATCTATCCTGAAGAGATTGAAGCCAGCATAAACTCTATGGAGTTCGTATTGGAATCGCTGGTGATTGACCGTGCATCCAAACTGGTCGCAATAGTCCGTTTTGACCAGGACCAGATTAAGGCCAAGGGGCTTACAGCCCTCGATGTACACGACCTGCCTGAGAAGATCCGCGTGAGGATTAATCGTACCCTCCCCTCTTACAGCCAGATCACTAAGGTTGAGGAGAAGCGCGACACCTTTGACAAAACGCCCAAGGGAAGTATCAAACGTTTCCTGTATTGTTAAATTTTTACTACATTTGTCGCATTAATAACAATCATCAACTAAACTTTATTATTAATGAAACGTTTATTACCTATTCTCGTTTTGGTAGTACTGCTTGCATCAGGCTGTGCATCTACCTATCGTACAATGCGTGAGCCCAACGTCCGTTTTGAGCTTACCGGTCATGATTATGTTCTGTCAGAAGAGGCCGTTACAGGCGAATCATCCGTGCTTTACGTACTCGGCATCGACTGGGCACATCTCTTCCGCAGCAAGACTGCCGATGTGAATGCTCCCATCTTCGGTTTGTCAGAAATGATAAACAGCGCAGAGTCCTACGCAATCTACGACATGATGCAGAAGAATCCTGGTTATGACTTTGTCATGTATCCCCAGATCACCAAGACATCCAAAGGCTTCCCTGTTCTTTTCAAGAGGGTCAATGTAGAAGTTAAGGCTCGTATGGGTAAGCTGAAAAATGTAGACTGCTGCAAGAAAGAATGCAAGAAATAATCAATCCCTGGACTGATTTTGAGGGCTACAACTGTTTCGGTTGTAGCCCTTTTAATCCTATAGGGCTCCGTATGAGCTTTGCAGAGGACGGAGATTATATAATCAGCACCTGGCAGCCTGGCGAGAATTTCCAGGGCTGGCTCAACACTCTGCACGGCGGCATACAGGCTACACTTATCGACGAGGCGGCCGGATGGATAGTCTTCCGCAAACTTCACACAAGCGGCTACACCAGCAAGATGGATATCCGTTACCTTAAGCCGGTAAGCACGGTGGACGGCCCGGTAACCCTCAAAGCCAGGCTGATAAACCAGAAAATGATGATGGCTTTCATCGAAGTGAAACTTTTCAACTGCCATGAAGAACTCTGTGCCGATGCCACCTGCGTCTATCGCATCTATCCTCGTGATGTGGCCGAAAAGGAGTTTCATTTCCGGGATTCACTTTAAAGGATTATTGTCTATATTTGAACAAACGCATTATCCTCTATGAATCCCGTTCCGACTCCCCACAATTCTGCCATTGAAGGACAGATAGCCAAGACTGTGATTATGCCGGGAGACCCCCTTCGCAGCAAAATGATTGCCGGGACATTCCTTGAAGATGCCGTGCTGGTCAATAATATCCGGGGTATCCAGGGCTACACTGGGACATACAAAGGCACTCCATTCACAGTGATGGCCAGCGGTATGGGGCAGCCGTCAATAGGCCTGTACTCCTATGAACTTTACAATTTCTACAAAGTAGACAGTATAATCCGTGTGGGCAGCATAGGAGCCGTCAGCAACAAGACCCCGATGCGCAGCATCATAATCGGACGCCGTTCCTATTCAGAAACCAACTACCTCATGTTCTACCGCAACAACGGCAACAAGTGCGGCTTTGTACCGGGCGACGAGGCTCTCTGCGCAAAGGCTGCCGCAACAGCCGGCAGGCTCGGCCTGAAATACTTTGTCGGAGACATAATGAGCAGTGACACCTATTATTCTGACAATGACGATATTGCCGATTGCGTGGCAAACGGCCTCCTGGGGGTTGAGATGGAGAGCGTGGCGCTGTACCTGAATGCGCAGCGAGCCGGCAAGAAAGCCCTCACCATCTGCACCGTTTCAAATATAATCCCCACCGGGGAGGAACTCCCAAGTGAGGATCGTCAGAATGGTTTCAAGGATATGGCCCGTCTCGCATTCGAGATGTGCCTGTAGATTTTTATTTGGTACCGAATATCCTGTCGCCCGCGTCACCCAGGCCCGGGACAATGTATCCGTTCTCGTTAAGGTGAGAATCCATACCCGCGCAGAAGATATCCACGTCGGGATGGGCCGTCTTGAGCGCTTCCAAACCCTCGGGAGCGCAGATAATACACAGAAACTTGATGGAGCGCGGTTTGCGCTTCTTTATGAGTTCGATGGCAGCGATGGCGCTTCCGCCGGTTGCCAGCATCGGATCCAGCACGAACACGTCACGGTTGCCGATGTCGTGCGGCAACTTGCAGTAGTACTCCACAGGCTCCAGGGTCTTTTCGTTGCGATATAGGCCGATATGACCAATCTTTGCAGCAGGGACAAGCTTCAGTGCCCCCTCTACCATACCAAGACCGGCACGCAGTACCGGTATGAACGCCATACGCTTACCTGAGATACATTTGCAGTGAGCGGTCGCAATAGGGGTTTCAACATCGATATCCTCCAGCGGGAGATCACGGGTGGCTTCATACATCATAAGTGTCGCGATTTCGCTCACAAGTTCACGAAATCCTTTGGTACCTGTCCCTTTGTCTCTGAGGATTGAAAGTTTGTGCTGAATCAGCGGATGGTCAAAAATGATAACTCTTCTGTCCATTATTGTTGTTGATTGATTAAACGAATTTAACCATTCCGCCACGAAAAAGCAAGCAATCAGCCCAGGATTTTATCCAGATCGGCCTTGAGGGTCTGAGCACCAACAAAATGATAGGTATGGATCCCTACCACCAAGGCACCTTTTAAATTGGGGATACTGTCGTCTATGAAAAGGCATTCTTCAGGGTTCAGATTGTACCGTTCCAGCAAAATACGATAAATCTTTTCATCTGGTTTAATGCACTTTTCACGACCGGAAATCACCATCCCATCCAACAACCTGAATACAGGGAAATAGTCGCCCACATACTTATCAAAGGTGATTGCAGACCAGTTTGAAAGGCCATAGAGTGCATAACCCCTGAGTTTTAAATCTTCTACGATCTCATACATACCGTCAATGGCGCCGTGGAACATCGTCACCCAATTTGGGAAGTACTCACTGATAGGATCTTCCCACTCAGGGAACTTTGCCACCAGTTCTGCAGTGCCCACCTCAAGCGGTTTGCCGCCGTCCATCTGGGCGTTCCACTCAATAGTGCAGATATTGTCCAGGAACCACTGGGACATTTCCAACGCAGTAAGTCCCTTGATGCCCGTATTGCTCTCGAACAAAGCCCTGGCGGCATCAGTCTTGAAGTACTCATCGTATAGATAGTGCCGGTCCCAATCCACCAGTACCGCCCCGAAATCAAAAATAACATTCTTTATCATAACGGTCCCAAAGATAGCAAAAATATATGCCGCCGACTTCAAAAAGAAAGCCTGCCAGCGTAAACCAGACGGGCCTCAAGCCCCCTTCCCGGGAAGGGGGTGGGGGGTTGGGCTTATGATACTGGGGCTCTGCCCCAAACCCCGCCGCTCCGCGCTGGCTATTCTGCATACCAGCCCAAACGCGCTCCGCTATCGCCTGATGGCGAT
>CAMKTW010000022.1 GCA_946415795.1 uncultured Bacteroidales bacterium | reverse complement strand
CATTGACCGGCCATTATTCCCAGAGTATGGTTTCTGTCTACCCTGATTCCGACGGTCACGGCGGGCCCTTTTGTGCGGATGCCCAGAGAGTATCTGAGTGTGAATTCCGGCCGCCAGTCCGACATACTCTCTTCAGAGAAAGCATCCCTCCATCCGGAGAAATATGAAAACACCGTCCCTAGCTGGGCGTTGGCCGGGAAGGCGGCCAACGCCAGGAAGAGCGCGACAGCTATTCTTTTTGCGCCGGACAGCATTGGCGGATTTTAGAACTCGCGGATTTTTGCAGGATATACGCCAGCCTTGATAAGGGCGTTGATCTTCTCTACGGTGAAGGGACGGTCCTCCTTGTAAGTCACGCCAAACCACTTGGCATCGCAGTCGAGAACTTTTACGGAAGCCAGGCCGCGGGCAATCAGCTTGTCCACGATGTAGGGGATGAAGAATTCAGCCTTGAGGTTGCCGCTGGAAATGGCGTCGTCCAGAAACTCCTTGAATACATCTTCGCTATATTCAAAATACTCGGGGGTGAAGCCCCAGAAGTTCATTGATACGGGGCAGACCGGGTCGAGTTCTGTCTCTTTGTCGCCCTCTGCAAAAACTATCTTGTCGCCCTTGCGGGATATGGCGGTACGCTCTGTCACGGATGTCAGCAGGGAATCGGCATCGGTGGTACATACGCCACGTGATACACTGCCAAAGTCGCTGAGAGTGTTCTCCAGACGATAACCTATCATAGAATACTTTCCTTTGGTACCCTCTATGCTGCGCAGATAACCGGCCATTGTCTGGTAGCTCTCCTTGCCGTAAAAGTCGTCGGCATTAATTACGGCGAAGGGCTCTTTGATGACATCTTTAGCCATCATCACGGCGTGGTTGGTGCCCCACGGTTTAACGCGTCCCTCGGGAACAGAATAGCCCTTTGGGAGGTAGTCCAGCTCTTGATATACAAACTCAAACTCTACGTTGCCGCCAAACTTCTTTGCCTGGAAATGCTCTTTGAAGGTCTCTGCAAAGCTGTGTCGGATTACAAATACGATTTTGCCGAATCCGGCGCGGATAGCGTCGTAGATAGAGTAGTCAATGATAGCCTCTCCGTTGGGGCCGAGGCCGTCCATCTGTTTGAGTCCACCGTAGCGGGAACCCATTCCTGCCGCCAGTATCAAAAGTGTAGGTTTCATATCTTATCTGGTTTATTTAATTCTCAAATGTACAAAAATATCTCGAAATTGTCTCTCCGTCAAATTCCAGCCAGGAAGGTCCCTGCGACCAGTCGTTGAGTATGTGCAATCCGGCTCCGCCGGGAGTGGACATATCAACCGGTTGGTGAATGTGTCCGAATATGAGGTGATCCACCGGATTGTTTTTCTCAAAGTTGCACGCAAAGCGGTACAGGGGGCTATCTGTGGTAAAGGTGTAGGGGTTGAGGTCGTTGCTGTGGCGGCTGGAGCGTGTCCAGACCTTAGCGATGCGGTAGAGCAGTCGCTCCGGTATAAGATATCTGGCCAGGAATATAGAGAGGCGGCCCTTGAGCACCGTGCGGGTGAGTCGCGCCTTGAAATCCATCGGTCCCAGATCATCGCCATGGGCTATTACCAGCCGTTTGCCGTTCAGGTTAAGGACTACCGGCTGCGGGCCGAGTACCTTAAGGCCTGTTTCCCGCTCCAGCAGGCCAAAGGTCCACCAGTCGTGGTTACCCTTCAGGAAAAAGACCTCCACGCCTCTGCCGACGGTGTCTGCAAGAGCCTTCAGTATTGCTTCAAATCCCACTGGACGCAGCTTCCGTTCAAACCAGAAGTCGAACACATCTCCCAGCAGGTAGAGTGCCCTCGTGTCTTGGGGCAGGTTAGTGAGAAAATAGATGAAATCTTCCTGCGAGGCGGCATACTTCTCCGCTCCCAGGTGCAAATCTGAAGTGAAGATGTAGCGCCCTCGCTCCATCCCGGATTATACGATGAGGCAGATGATACCTACGACGGTACAGTAAATGGCAAACCAACCCAGGGATGCGTTTTTTACGAATTCAATCATCACCTTGCAGGCGAACACGCCGCTGAGATAGGCGGATACGAATCCCAGCGCCAGGGGAACTACTCCCATACTTGAGTGTGCCAGCCCTCCGCTGACAAGTTCCAGGAACGCCTCTCCCAGAATGGGTACCAGTACCATCAGGAAAGAGAACCGCGCGGCCTCTTCCTTGCGGGCGCCGCTCAACAGGCCGGTCGCTATGGTTGCGCCGCTGCGGGAGAGTCCCGGAATCACTGCGACTGCCTGGGCAATACCCATAAGGATAGCGCGCTTGAATGTCATCCTGTGCCCGTGACGGGGGCTGTACATCTGGCTTACGACCAGCAGCATCGCGGTTACCAGCAGGGCGCACCCGATATTTAGGGGGCCGGTGGCGAAAAGGCTCTCAACCTTGTCCTTGAAGAACAGCCCTACGATGGCTACCGGTATCATAGAGACAAGCAGCATCAGTACATACTGGGTCTCGGTGTTGTATTCGAATTTCTTTACTCCGTTAAACAGTTTGACAATATCCTTCCAGAATACCACAATCACACTGAGCGAAGTGGCGGCATGCACCACAATCTCGAATGCAATGTCGTTCGTTGAAATGCCAAAAAGGCCCTTTGCGATTGCCAGATGGCCGCTGCTACTAACAGGCAGGAATTCTGTAAGTCCCTGTAAAACCCCAAGGATAATAGCTTTTACCCACTCCATTTATTCTTGAATGTCTTTAGGTTTTTTCATTATGCCGATAATCACCACTGCGATACCCAGCAGGATAACTATAGGGGCGGCCACCAGTTTGCAGACGTCAAACATCCCCTCGTTGAACACGTCGGGGTCGTTGCTGCCGCCGCCGGTCATCAGGATGAAACCCGCAACCATCATCACCAGCCCTATGAGTATAGTCCGTACGCCTCTTTCGGAAACTGAGAAATCACTCATCGCTTAACTACAGGTATAAATCGTCTTTTGAGATATCGGACAGTTTGTTAACCATATAGGCAGCGGTACACACGCATATGAACACGCCCGCTGCGAATACGATTGCAAAGATAGTAATAATTGTTTCATTATTAAACAATCCGAACATTTCTCCAATATGTTTCCAGGCATATTGCAGCGCAAGCGCGAAGGCGGCGTCGGCAATCAGGGCAGAAATGGCGCCCTGCCAGAATGCCTGACGGAGGAACGGCTTGCGGATAAAGCTCCGCTTGGCACCCACCAGGCGCATCGTGTGGATTGTGAAACGTTTTGAATATATGTTCAGGCGTACAGTGTTGGCAATCAGGGCTACGGATATTATCAGCAAGACGGCTATGATTGCTGCCACGAAGAGGCCTATCTTGTCCAGGTTGTTGTTCATAGCCTCTACCAGTGACTCCTGGCAGGTGACCTCCCTCACCAGGGGCTCGGCGCCGAGCACTTTCCGGACCACGGCCAGCGAATCTTTTGAGAAATGTGTGCTTTTGAGATTGATTTCCAGTGAAACGGGGATGGGGCTGGAGGCGAACACGTCCAGGAAATCCTTTCCCAGCAGTTCTTCCATCTCTTTCTGTCCCTGTTCGCGGGATATACATTTGACACTCTTTACAAAGCCGTAGTTTTCAATCTTTTGCATCAGGTCCGCAGCCTGCTCTTCCGAGGCGTTGTTATGAAGTATAACCGACACCACGGAATTCTCCTTGAAATAATTTGAAAGGCTCTTTGTATTGAACCATACAAAGCAGGCGACAGCCATCAGAAACAACACCAGGGAGATGCTGACAATTGAGGTAAGATACGATCTGACTAACCGGCGGCCAACTATCTTACTGTTGTCATTTTTCATTGTTTATAACGATTTCCGACCCGAAGTTAAAAAATTTTTATTACCTTTGTATGAAATTTGCCTTAATATGCCTGCTGTCAATTCCAAAGAGGCCAAGAAAGTGCTCTTCGTCAACTCGGAGATATTCCCGTATCTGCCTGAGTCTGACATAGCTACTGTTGGCCGCTTTCTGCCGCAGGGCATTCAGGAAAGAGGTTACGAGATCCGTTCTTTTATGCCGCGCTACGGTTGTGTGAACGAGCGGCGCAACCAGCTGCACGAGGTTATCCGCCTTTCAGGTATGAACATAGTGGTGGGTGCCGTTGACCGTCAGTTGGTAATTAAGGTTGCCTCCATCTCCTCTGCCCGGATGCAGGTTTATTTCATAGACAATGAAGATTTCTTTCACCGTAAGGCGGTGGACCGCGATGCAGACGGGAAGTTCTTTGCAGACAACGACGAGAGGGCGGTGTTCTTTGCCCGCGGTGTGCTGGAGACCGTGAAGAAACTCCGCTGGAAGCCCGATCTGGTGCACTGCCAGGGGTGGATTTCCTATCTGATGCCGCTGTATCTCAAGAAGGTCTATAATCAGGATCCCATCTTTGCCGACAGCAAGGTGGTTCTCTCGCTATACAACGACCTGGATGGTCTCAACTTCTCTCCCGATATGGCAGACAGGGTCGCCATAAACAACATCAAGGCAGAGGATGTGAGCGAGATAGCCGCCGGGACCGCCGGCACAGATCTTGCAAAATTGGCCATTCGTTATTCCGACGGTGTGATTGCTGCGGCAGGCGGGGTGGATGCCAGTCTGAAGGCTTATGCAAAAGAGAAGAATCTTCCCATAATCACCAGCCCTGCCATCAGCACGGAGGATACCGCCTACATCGACGAATACGAAAAGTTTTACGACCAAATCTTAGCATAAGGGATGTCTATTGCAAAATATCGGTTGTCTGTTGTCGCGCTGGCGGTCGTTTTTCTCTCTCTCGCCATTGGCAGTTGCATAAAGGTAGATCAGACTCTCGGATCTGTTTACGTCCCTTCCGACCGGGATCTCAGGATACACACCGTTACTTTTGGCCTGCCTGTGGGGATGAAGATGGCAGACAGCCTGCAGACCAGCACATCTTACCTTGTGCTTGGTAACCTTTATGACCAGACGTTCGGAGAGACCAATGCGGAGTTTGCCGCTACCGTGAACCCGCCCGACACCCTTCCGTGGGGTAAGAATCCTGTGTTCAAGCGCGCTAAACTGCAGTTCCTGAAGTTTTCAGTACAGACCCTCGAAGAGGGGCAGGAACAGCTCCCGCAGAACATCCACGTGTATGCCCTCACGGTACCTATGGACACCACTAAGATTTACAATAACTGCTTCAGCCGCAGCGATTACTCTCTTGAAGAGATTTCTGAAGGGGCCGTGATTTACTGCGGTACCGACACCCTTACCATCCCCCTCAAGGATTCGTTTGCGCGGCAGTATATGTCTGCCACTCAGGAGGAACTTGACAGCACGGCGCTGTTTATCAAGCGATTCTACGGCATATATGTTACTGCTGACAAGCCGCTGGGCGGTGCCGGCGGGCGCCTGACAAAATTCAGCGCAGGGGCGATGAAATTCACCTTCAACTCTACCAACGACCTTGGCAAAAACCGCGATACCACCGTGACATTCCCTATCGGCAGCAGTTTTGCCACCGGTCTCTACACCCACCAGACCAGCAATCTGGAGGTGGACGGCAACAACAATCTGAAACAGATTTATTACGAAGGTATGGCCGGTATCAAGCCCCACGTAAGCGGGGAGGCGATCCGTGACAGCCTTGTCGATTGGGCCGCAAAGAACAACATCGACCTTGAGAACATAATCGTTGCACGGGCCTCCATAGAACTCCCTTACGATGTTCCGGAGGGTGACTATTCCGCCCCCGACAACTATCCCACAGCACTTTATCCTGTGACCCGCTATAAATATGCATACGACGCGCCGCAGTATTATCCGCTCTCTGCCATATACGACAGTTCTTACGACAGGGGTGAGATAAACCGCTCGCTGGATTATTACAAGCCCGACGTGACGCTCTACGTGCAGAACATTATGCGTATGGTGTCTGCCGGCAAGCCGCTCAACAGCAGCTGGGACCTCTGGTTCTTCAATTATTATACAGGGGAGGAGACAGAAGAGGAGGACACATCCTCCGCCTATACGGATTACTATAACAACTACCTGTACAATATGTATTATGGTGGTTACGGCGGCTATGGATATGGCGGATACGGCTATGGCGGCTATAGCGGTTACGGCGGTTATGGTTATAACGATTATTACGACTACTACAATATGATGAACTATTACAACTACTATAACAGTTCATCGTCATCAAGCTCTTCTGAGTCGTCTGTATATTCAGTGGACTATGTAAATTACTGCAAAGGCGTCATCAATGGCAATGGCGCGGAGCGCAGGCCCACCCTGCATATCACGTACACGGTGAAACAATAACCCGCTATGATGATATGGCCCTGCCCAAAGTTTTCATCATAGCTCCTGCCTTCTACCATTTTGGATGGGGTGTGACGGACGCTTTTAAAGATGCCGGATTCGAGGTCTGCGTCCGTACATACGACACTCCGGTCAATCCGTACGATTTCCGCCATAAGATAACCTACAAGCTATGCCGCGACAAGGAGGGGTACCGCCTTCATAACCGGGTGGAGAGGCAGCAGGAGTTCGTAAGGGTTTTTGATGATGCCGCCCCCGGGCTTGTGTTCATTATGAACGGTGAGATACTGCTGCCCCAGCCCCTGGATTATTTTCGCAGTAAGGCTAAAGTGGCGCTCTGGTGTTTTGACACCGTGAAGCATATCCCGGTAATAGAAGGGCACATAGACCACGTGGATCGCTTTTATTGCTATGACAAGGGCGATATAGATTACTATGCCGCGCAGGGAAAGCGGGCGCATTTCCTTCCCCAGGCGGCCGATACATCGGTATATCATCCCATTGTAGGGGTTCAAAAAGATATCGATATCCTCTTTGTGGGCGATGTGTACCATTCAGCGAAGCGGCAGAAATATCTTGCCGGGGTGGTCCGGGCCTTCCCTGACAAGAGAATCAGGGTCGTGGGTATTTATAAACCCTGGTACAAGAACCCCGTCAAGTCTCTGTTGCGCGAGCGGCGCGACATCTATACCAACCATAATGTGGAGCCGTGCAAGGTCAACGAGCTGTACAACCGCGCCCGGGTGGTGCTGAATATCCACAACGAACAGCAAACTGACGGTGCCAACCCCAAGGTGTTCGAGATCTGCGCCAGCGGGGCATATCAGATTTGTGACTCCAATCCGTATATAAGGGAGCTTTTCCCGGACGGCAGCGTGGGGATCTATGACGGCGAAGAAAAGCTTCACGCTTTGATAAAGGGGGCGCTGGAGGGCGATATGGGAGAATGTGCGCGCAAGGCATACGGAAAGGTAACGACATCGCATACTATGCAGAACCTTGTAGATAAAGTAATTCAGGATTTAAGAGTATGAAAATAGGCTACACGACCGGAGTATTTGATCTTTTCCATATTGGTCACCTGAATCTCCTGCGAAAGGCAAAGGAGCAGTGCGATTACCTCATCGTAGGGGTATCTACCGACGCCCTGGTATCATACAAGCACAAGCAGGCGGTAATCCCCTTTGAAGAGCGCAGGCAGATCGTGGCGGCTATAAAATATGTGGATGAGGTGGTGGCCCAGGAGGATATGGACAAGATGGCGGCGTGGAAGAGGCTTCACTTCAACGTGATGTTTGTGGGCGATGACTGGAAAGGTACCCCGAAATGGAATGAATATGAGCGCCAGTTCAAGGAGGTGGGGGTGGAGATAGTCTATTTCCCTTACACCAAAGGGACATCTTCTACCCTGATTAACCAGACACTGGAAAAACTCAGGGGGGACAAATGATAGACAAAGACTATTGCTGCAGCGCCTTTCTGGCATTCAGGTTCATCCCGCGCGACGGTGTGGAGTTTGCGCCGGGATTGCGGCATCTGAACGCCACCCTGCCTGAGAAAGAAGAATGCACGCCTGTTTCCGGCGCCGCCGACATCGATGCCGCCCTGCAGGGGACGTTCCGTAGCCTGGAGGGGCAGCGTCTGGGGTTGCTTCTCTCCGGAGGGATGGACTCCGCCACCCTGGCAACCTATATGAAAGGGTGCGATGCCTACACCTTCCGCTTCCTCGGCGGGGATTTCCAGAGAGAGGAGCTGCAGCGTGCAGAGCGTTTTGCCGCCCTCAACGATATGACCCTGCATTATGTCGACATCGACTGGGGCGTGGTGCAGGATGCCCTGGAGCCGGTGATGCGCCACAGGGGGGCTCCGGTCCACTCCATCGAGCCGCAAGTTTATGCCGCCGCCCGTCAGGCCGCCGCCGACGGTATCGAAAGGATGATTATCGGTGACGGAGCAGATTATGTATTTGGCGGGATGAACCTGCTGCTGGCAAAAGACTGGGGTTACGAAGAGTTCATCAGGCGATACATATATGTCGATCCGGCACAGGTGCTGGTGCATCCGGCCTGCATCACAGACCTGTTCGAGCCCTATCGCCGGGGCGACAAGATAGACTTTGTGTCATTTATGGAGGGACCCAACACTTTGGAGAGTTACGGCTCTTATATGAACGCTTTCGCCGCCGCCGATATGCCCTACAGCGACCCTTACGAAAATCTTTCGCTGGAGGAGCCGCTGGACTTGAGACGTATCCGTAGCGGCGAGTCCAAGTATCTTGTCCGCGAACTCTTCAGGATGAGATACGGCGAGAAGGAGCCGGAAAAGGTTCCTATGCCAAGGCCGGTGGACGAGTATTTCCGCCGTTGGAATGGACCCGTGCGTGCTGAATTCCGCCGCGACATTGACCTGGGCCGTTACAACGGCAACCAGCGCTGGCTGATGTATGCATTGGAGCGTTTCCTGGATATGATTGGATAATTGTGATTGGATATGAAAGGTAAAGACATACTCCGTGCGCTCGGCGGACTGGTGAGTCTCCCGTCGTGGTGGCTGCAGCGCCTTGTGCGCCGCCAGCCGTCGCTCTGGGTGTTCGGGGCGTGGTATGGCAACCTGTACAGCGACAACAGCCGCGCAATGTTCGAGTATGTCTGTGATAATCATCCTGAGATAGATGCAGTCTGGATTACCTCCAGCGATGCTGTCCTGAATGAGATATCGTCCGCGGGCCGGCGCGCCCTGCTGAAGGACTCCCGCGATGGTCGCCGCACGTGCCGTCGCGCAGGTATTGCATTTGTCTCTACCGCAGCGGACGACGTGTGTGAAAAGCAGCTGAACGGCTGCAGGATAGTGATGCTGTGGCACGGCTGTCCGATAAAGATAGTGGGCAATGACGCCCGCCGCTTTATAGTGAAGAATACCCTGTGGAAGCGTACCAAGACAGCTATCCGCCGTATTGTGGTTCCCTGGGAGTTTATCCGGTACGATATGGTGTGCAGCCTGTCGGAGTTTTTCAACCCGGTTTTCTGCTCCGCATTCGGCATCCGGCCGGAGGCTAATGCCATCACGGGGCTGCCGCGCAACGATGCGCTGTTTGAGGGGGAAGACAGGCTGATAAGAAGCCTGGAGGAGCGATGGAAAGGCTCTGCAAAGGTGGTATATCTGCCCACTTTCCGCGATACCGCCACCGGCGAGGGTCTTGCCTTCAACCCCTTTGCCGGCTTTGGCTTTGATGCTCAGAGGCTTTCAGAGGTGCTGGAACAGAAGAATATGGTGTTTATCTACAAAGGGCACTTCTACGATATCCAGCACGGGGCATCGCAGGTCAACGCCATATCGGACAGGTTCGTATGCATTACGGATCGTGATTATGACAGCCTGTACGGTTTTCTTGGTGGTACAGACATCCTCATTACAGATTATTCCAGTGTTTTTTTCGACTATATAATCACCGGCAAGAAAGTGATTCTCGCGCCGTTTGACTATGACGATTATATCCGTGTATCGCGGCCTTTCTATTTTGATTATTCCCTGATGGAGGCGACCCGCGCCAAAGATTGGAACGCCATTTGCGATATCCTCTCGGAAGACGGTGCGCTACCGGCACCGCAGGGGTGCATATCGCGTTTTAACGCATACACTGATGCGGGCAGCCGCAGCCGCGTTTTCGACGAGGTCAAACACCGCTTTCTTAACAAAATAAATTGACTGCTATGAAAGAGTTTTTTTTATTGCTGGCGCTGACATTCAACCCCAATGCTCCGCAGTGGTCACCGGAGGCGTATAAGAGTTTATGGAACAAGGCTGAAACCGCCATTGCCGAGGGAAAGCCCCAGACGGCCGCCGGCTATCTGACAGAGCTGGAGAGTGTATGCCGCAAGCAGAAAGACGAACTGGAGCTGTACAAGGTTATGAAGACCAAGTACGAATGCCTGTCCAAATACAACTGGAAGGAGGCCAACAAATATTATCCGGAATTCCACGCCCAGCAGGGCAGGCTGTTAGACAATCTTGACGGCAGCATAGAGGAATACGCCAGACATCCTTCTTTAGATCTCCTCATAAACGAAAAGATCCATCGCCTCAAAAGCGATGTGGACTACTCTCAGGACCGCAGCGGCAAGCGCTACCGCGAGATCCGCGATATATGCACGAAGGCTGCGGAGGTGTTCCCCAAGTCTGAATTCTGCAAGAATTGGCTCGGGATGGTAGATGATATGGACTCGATTAGCGTGGGTATCGGGTGCAGGGAGAGTTTCATATATCCCGGAGCAACCCTGGAGGTAGTACTCTCCGGACGTAATGTAAAGGAGAGCGAGTTTCTGGTTTACAGGCTCGACGGCCGCTACGATATTGTTGACGGAGAGCCTCTTGAGCGATTTCCCGACCACGCACGTCTGGTGTCCAGGCAACGTATTGCATCATATAAGTGCGACTATAACATCCGGGAAGAGGTCAAGACCGGTTTCTGCTTCTCAGAGAGCGGTGTCTATGTGGTGGTCAATTCTTCCGGAAAGGAAAGATCCTGCGATATGGTATACGTCAGCCGGGTGGCTGTCTCGACGCGCGAATGCGGCGGCAAAAACGAAGTGTATCTGGCCGATGCACGCACAGGCAAGCCTTACGGGAACGCCACCATTTACGCTTGGTCAGATTATTATGAGGGGAAGAACGGGGAGGGTTTTGTACGCCCGGAATATATATCTAAGAAGAACTATCATCTATCCGGCTTCACCGCCCTCACCCAGGATCTTTTCAGCAAGCAGCAGCATTCTGCCCGTATAACGGCCGAGGCCTCCGGAGACAAATGGTCCCCGGCAGTCAATGTCTCCCGTATCGGGAAGAATGTACAAAAGGGCCGCGCCAGCACCACTGTGCACTATATTTACACAGACCGCACGCTTTACCGTGCAGGAGATACTGTGCAGTTCAAGCTGATTGCCCTTACTACTGATTGGGAGAAGGGCAAAGTTCTCCCGGGCAAGAAAATAACCGCCTCGCTATATGCGCCCGCGTCTGACAAGCCAGTTGCAAAACTCACCCTGAACACCAATGCGATGGGTTCTGCGGCTGGTTCGTTTGTGGTACCTGAAGAGGCCAAAAACGGTTCCTGGCGCATTGACAGCGAATACGGTGGCGCACACTTCAACGTGGAAGCATACAAGGACCCCAAATACAAGGTAGAACTTGAAACGATAAGTGATATCTACCGGTGCGGCGACTCTCTGGTACAGAAAGGCCGCGTGACTGGATACACCGGCGAAGGCATCGCCAACGCCAGGGTTGAATATTCCGTGGAGGCAATGCCACGCTACTATTCTCCCTCCGGAAAGGTGATTGCAGAAGGTGAAACTCTCACCGACGCCGATGGCTGCTTTGACATACAGTTTACTGCCGCTTCGCCGGAGAGTTCTGATATCAAGGTGGTTATGCACCGCATCAATGTGAAGGCGGTGGCTCCCGGCGGTGAGACCTGTGAGAATGGGAAGATACTTTCTGCGGCACGCGAGGCGATGATTTTCGATGTCAAGTTTGACGACGAATACAGGATGGACACCCTGTTGCTGGTAAACAAGGACAAGGCCCGCACCTTCACCATTACCGCCCGCAACCTGGACGGAGCGGAGCAGACGACCGGGGGCTGGTACAGCCTGAAGCAGAAAAAAAGTGGCCGCAATGAGGGAGGACTCACCTTTGGAGAGCCGGTAACCATAGATTTTGCCGCTTTGCCCAGTGGGGAATATACGCTGGAGTACGGCGCAGACCTGATCTCCTCAACCCAGAGCGGGTCGGTCTCAGTGGTCCTGCTTTCGCCCGATGACCCGACGTGTCCCGTGGACCGCGAGATGTTCTTCTATCCCGTTGAGCAGAAGGGTGTGATAGACTTTATGGTGGGCACCGGTGCTGATGACCTGTATCTGGAACTGGAGGTGTTTGACGGCGGCAAGGTGGTGTACCGCGAACCGCTGCACCTGCGCTCCGGCGCCAGACATATCAAGCTGGACTACAAACCCTCTTGGCACGATCAGGTCACCGTGTCGCTCTACGGCATCAAGGATATGAAGGAGATAGAGAACCGGCACAACTTCTCCCGCGAGGTGGCATCCTTCAATTTTGACATCAAAATCGGCAGTCTGCGCGACCGCACCACTCCTAATACTACAGAAACCTTTACTGTAGAGGCGCCCGAGAGCGAAATGCTGATATCGATATACGACGCCACCTGCGACCGCTACCGCAGGAACGACTTCTATTTTGCTCCGGTTCACCCCTATTCTTCGTCCGCCCCCGGCATTTGGAGCAATCTTGGCGGCCGTCATCCTGTGTACAGGGCCTATGGCCGCGGCATGATGATGTCCAAGGCGGCGGGAGCTCCGATGGTGGAAACGATGGCTATGAACGATGCCATAGATGTTGAAGAGAGCGCTATGGATCTGGCTGCGGCGAAGGACGAGGGAGCAGGAATAATCGACCCCGACCAGGTGGATGTACGCAAGGATTTCGGGCAGACCCTGGCCTTCATCCCTCAGCTTGAAATACCCTCCAGCGGCAAATCCACGGTGACATTCACCACTCGTGAGGGCCTCTCGACCTTCAGGATTTTAATGCTGGCACATACCAGAGATTTGCGCAGCGGCACAGCCCAGCGGCAGATTATTGTGAGCAAGGCGGTCAAGATCGAATCCTTTGCGCCTCTGTTCGCGATAGATGGCGACCGTCTGGTAATCAAGGCAAACGTGGCCAACACCGGCTTCGAAATCACTGAAGGTCGCGCCAGTCTCCGTCTGACCGGCGCAGATGACACGCCATTACCCATTGACATAAAGGATATCGATGTCACTCTCAAGCCCGGCACCAGCCAGGTGGTTTCTTGGGAAATCAAGGTACCGGAGGGCGTCGGAAAGATAGGCGTCACCACGATATTTGTCACACACGACCAGGAGGAGGCAATGA
>CAMKTW010000021.1 GCA_946415795.1 uncultured Bacteroidales bacterium | reverse complement strand
CGCAGGGTGTCGCCCCAGCCGATGGGGAAATTGCCTTTCCAGCGTTCCTGCAGGAAATCGGACAATTCGGCACGCTCCTTTTCAATGCAGCCGTGTGCCTTGGCCAGCAGACCGGCGGCGCGGCAGGCGCAGAACTCTCCCTGACAGGTCCCCATCCCGATTCTGGTGCGGCGCCTGAGGTCGGTGAGGGTGGAGGCATCCAGTCGCTCTATGGCGTTCTCAACCTCTGCCACCGAGACCTCCTCGCACTCGCAGATAAGTGCCTGGTCCAGGGTGTTGCGGGTCTGGATTCGGGTCGCACGGCTTCCCATACGGGCGGCTGCGGCCTTCTGTGCCATCGACGGTTTCTCCCAGATCTTGCGGGCGACCGCCTCGTAAGAGCCCTCCTCGCTCCCCGGCAGAGGGGTGGTGGCCGTTTCGCAGGTCTTATCGATATTCAGCTTGCGGCATACGGCATCGGTGGCAATCTCAGCCATCAGTCTATATGTCATAAGCTTGCCGCCTGTTATGGTAATGAAACCCTTGAGGCCGTCGCGCTCTTCGTGGTCAAGGCAGACGATTCCGCGGGAGATGTTGCGGCCGCTGGGGTCATCATCAGAGCTGACCAGGGGCCGCACACCAGCGTATGCTCGCAGGATGCGGGTGGCGGAGAGCGAAGGGGCCATCTTGGCCCCTTCTGTGATGAGAAGGTTGACCTCGTCGGGAGTGACGGCCACACAGTCGCACTCTTCGAAAGGGATCCTGGTTGAGGTGGTGCCGATGATGCAGACAGTGTCGCCCGGTACCAGGATATCGGCATTGGATGGCTTGCGGCAACGGTTGATTACTAAGTTGTTGACCCGGTGGGCGAACACCAGGAGCGCCCCCTTTGCCGGGAACATACCGACCGTTACTCCCGCCAGGGCGGCGATGTCGTGCCCCCAGATGCCGCCTGCATTGACCGTTACCGAGGCGTAGTAGTCCTGCTCCTGCCCGGTGACGAGATTGCGGGTATGCACTCCCCGGATTGTGTCTCCTTCGCGGATAAAGCCAGTAACGGTAGTTTGGAGCCGCACCTGACCGCCGTGAAGCTTGGCGTCCAGCATATTTGCGGCGCAAAGGCGGAAGGGGTCAACGCTGCCGTCGGGCACCCGTACCGCACCGGTAAGTTCCGGATTGACCGAGGGCTCCAGGCGTTTGGCCAGCTCCGGGTCTATGACCTCAGCGCTGATGCCGGCCTTGCGGCAGGCATCCACAAAAGTCTGCTGATAAGACAAGTCATCTTCCGGCAGAGAGATGAACAGGCCGTCTGTGGGGTCCACGCAGTGCGAGGCGATGCGGCGCAGGATCATATTTTCCTTTATGCACTCTTCCGCCGACTCGGGGTCGCTGACGGCGTAGCGGGCTCCGGAGTGCAGCAGGCCGTGATTGCGGCCCGTGGCTCCGGTGGCTATGTCGCTACGCTCTATCAGCAGGGTGCGCAGTCCGCGCATAGCGCAGTCCCGCTGGGTGCCGGCTCCGGTGATGCCGCCGCCAATGATTATTACGTCAAATTCGTTATTGCTCATAATACTATTCTATCTGTGGCAGACCCAGGTCAGGGAAGGTCCGGGGTGCCGGCACTCCGGGTAGAGGCTTGCGGTCCTTGAGCTGTTCGAGAGCCACCTCGATGGCTTTCAGCAGCTGCTGATCCTCGCCCGCAAACTCCTTGACAGGGTCGTTGTCAATCACTATGTCGGGATCCACACCGTGGTTCTCAACTATCCATTGTCCGGTCTTGGCGTCGTAGTTGGTGAAGAACGGGACGCGGACGTCGGTCCCATCTACGTAGGGCAGGGAGCTGGTGATGCCGACTATACCGCCCCAGGTGCGGGTTCCAACGACAGTGCCGAGATTATTTGCCTTGAAGCTCCAGGGGAAGAGGTCACCGTCAGAAGCGGAGTACTTGTCTATCAGCAGCACCTTGGGGCCGGTGTGAGTCGCATCGGGCACCGTACCGGTCAGGGTGGAGCCGCGACGCATCGTCATCCTGTACACCTCCCTCTGGAGGCGCTCAATAATCATAGGAGAGACGTTTCCGCCGCCGTTTGCGCGGTCGTCAATTATAAGGGCCTCCTTGTCAAGCTGCGGATAGTAATACCGTGCGAATTCTGAAAGCCCCTCGGGACCCATATCTGGTATGTAGATATAACCTATCTTGCCTCCCGAGAGTTTGTCGCAGGTTGCTATGTTTTTCTGTATCCACTCGTAGTGATAGAGCGGATATTCATCTGATATGGGCTTGACAACCACCTTCTTCCCGCCGGCGGCAGCCTTGTCTGAAACAGTGAGTTCCGTGAGCCGCCCGGCCTTGCCGACCAGCAACTGGTAGATGTTTGCCACTGTATTGGTGGGGACGCCGTCAATGGCGGTGATATACTGCCCCTTGCTTATGCCCATCCCGGGCTCGGTGAGCGGAGAGCGGAGCTTGTCATCGTAAGGCGCCCCCTGCAAAATCTTTTCTATGCGGAAATAACCGCTCCTGTCGCGGGAGAATTCGGCTCCCAGCAGTCCCATCGCTATCCGCTCCGGCTTGGGATAATCACCCACGGTTACATAGGCGTGGCCGGAGGCCAGCTCGGATATCATCTCGCCTATGATATAGTTCAGGTCCAGACGGGTCTTTGCCCAGGGGAGCAGTACTGCATATTTCTCTTTGATTTTCTGCCAGTTGCGGCCGTGCATATTCTTCAGGTAGTAGCCGTCTCGGAAGGCTCTCCACACCTCGTCGTATATCTGCGCCCACTCTTTGGTGTAATCTATATCGGTAGCCAAACCGTTCAGGTCGGGTTTCTCTCCTCCGGATATCTTGGGCCCGAAATCTGATATGGTGAAGTCGCTGATTCCCTTGAATACGATGGCTTTCTTGTCGCCCCTGCGATAGATAAGGGTTCCGTCGGCGCACTCCTCGTCCTTACCCGTTGCAAAGTCATACACGTGGGTCTTGTGTCCGGCAGAATACCATATTTTCTTGCCGTCGCAATATAATCCTCCCCATCCGATTTCACCACCGACGGGAACCTTCACGGTGCGCAGGGAAAGACCATCAGGGTCTATCTTTACAACTATATCTTTATCCTTGTCATCTTCCCCGGCTGCCGGAGCGCCGTCTTTGGGCAGGAGCGGGGAGGGGGTGCCGGCAGCGAGCATAGTCATATAAATGCCGCTCATATTGCCCAGCACATAGTTCCACTCCACGCGGCCATATTGCGGATGTATGTCGCGGTCTGCGGTGAAAACCAGATATTTACCGTCAGAGGAGAAGGTGGGGGAGGATGAGTTGTACCACCTTTCGGTTACCGGATGCTCTTTCTTTGATTCGAGGTTGTAAACATACACCACATCCATCTCATTTTTGGCAGGACGGGTATATGTGAGCCATTTGCCGTCCGGGGAGTATTCCACCCTGCGGAATTCGGCCTCCGGATTTGTGACGACTGTTGTTTTCTTGCCGTCCGGCACAGAGATCTCCACGATGCGGTTCTCGCGGTCTGTGTAGAGTATCTTCTTGCTGTCCGGACTCCATTGCAGAGTGCGGATATAGGTGTCGTTGCCGCTGGTGAGCTGTTTTGCATCGCCGCCCTTCTCCACATCATACAGATAGATTTCGGTCTCGCCGGTGGCGTCGCCAATCCAGGCGATCCACTTTCCGTCGGGGCTCCAGTCTGCATCGCGGTCGTTAGAGTCAGAACTGCGGGTCAGGTTGCGCGTCACGCCCTTTCCCACAGGGACATCAAATACCTCGCCGCGGGCCGTAACGGCAATCCTCTCGCCAGAGGGTGAAAGCGCTGCCGCCGTCAGGTCGCCGGATACGTTGCGGTGTTCGCTGCGTGAGTAAATGTCATCTCCGGCCAGGTTTATGCGGACCTGTTCATACTTGCGGGTTACGGGATCAAGACGATAGATATATCCTCCGTTCTCAAAGACTATTGCCTTGCCGTCGGTAGAGGGGAACTTGACGTCATAGAGGTCAAAATCGGTCACCTTCTCCGTCTTTTTGCTCTTTGTGTCATAAACAAAGATGTTCATTATCATATCCCGGTCGGAGGCGAAATAAATCTCGTCGCCTATCCACATAGGGAAGATATCCTGTGCGATATTGTCGGTGATATTCTCAATCTTGCCGGCTTTGCGGTCCCAGATCCATACATCGTCTGCCATACCGCCGCGATAGTATTTCCAGGTGCGGAATTCGCGCATCACGCGGTTGTATGCAAGCTTTTTCCCGTCGGGAGAAAAGCTGCACCAGCCACCCTCCGGCAGCGGTACCTCGGCGGGCATCCCGCCTTCAGGCGACACTGTCCAGAGCTTGCCGGAGAAACCGTCGCTGATGCGGTTGCGGAAAACTATCTGTTTGCCGTCGGGACTCCAGGCCATTACCATATTGTTGGGACCCATACGGTCGCCCATCTCGTCGCGCCCGTTGGTGGCAGTCCAGGTGAGCCGCTCCGGTGCGCCACCCTCTGCCGGCATCCTGTAAACCTCACGGTTGCCGTCGTATTCTGCGGTGAATGCTATTGTTTTCCCGTCCGGGGAGTAGTGCGCGAACCCCTCATAACCTATGTGGGAGGTCAGCCTTCTGGCCATTCCCCCTGAAACCGGTACGCTCCAGAGGTCACCTGCATAGGTGAATACGATTTCGCTGCCGTTTGTAGCGGGGAAGCGGAGCAGCCGAGCCTCATCTTCGTTGGCAAAGGCGGCAAGGGCAACCGTCAGTGCCACCGCTGCTAAAAATAACTTCTTCATATATGATGATTTCAATTAATCTGGATATTGTCCTTAAAATACAAGTACGCATCCTCCGCCGGGAGCGAGGTGGACAGTGAGCTCGCCGTTATTTACTCCTACGCTCTCTGCCATATAATCCTGTCCGTTGCGGTGGGCGTTAACGCCGTCGCGCCAAAGGGTGGCCCTGGTTCCGTCGGCTGCCTCAAAGGGCAGCTTGAAAGTGACGTCACGCTCATCCCAGTTGTTCATCGCGGCCAGATACCACTTGCTGCCGCTCCGGCGGGCCATCACAATGAACTCGCCAATCTTGCCGTCCAGGGCGATGGTCTCGTCCCATACTGTGGGAATGGAGGCGATAAAGCGGGTGCACTCCTCCTCGGCCTCGTAGTTGGTAGGGGAGTCGCAAAGCATAGTGAAGGGGGCGTCAAAAATGACATATTCTGCCAGCTGGCGGCAGCGGGTGCCCTGGCTCATAGGCTCGTTGTCGCAAGGGTAATAATTTGCCTTGATAGCGTTGCGCATGGCGCCCTGGGTGTAATCACAGGGGCCTGCCACCAGACGGGTGAAAGGAATAGTGACATCGTAAGTTACCTGGTCGTATTCGGGCCCCATCCACTTGAGCTGTTCCAGGCCGTTGACACCTTCGAAATTAAGGACATTCGGCCAGGTACGGGTAAGGCCTGCGGGCTTGAAGGCGCCGTGGAAATCGACAAACTGGTGATACTTTGCAGCGGTGCGGGCAGCCTGCTCGTAGAAGGCCACCATCGGCTGGTCGTCGCGGTTCATAAAGTCGATCTTCCAGCCCGCTATGCCCATCTCGCTATAATGTTTGCATACACCTTCCATATCGCGGTTAAAGGCCCAGTACCCTGCCCAAAGCACCAGTCCGACCCCCTTGTCGAGGGCATACCGGCTCAACATCGGGAGGTCGATCTCGGGCACCACCTGCATAAGGTCAGCCTGCAGGTTCACGGCCCAGCCCTCGTCCAGGATAACATATTCGATGCCGTGGGCTGCTGCAAAATCGATGTAATATTTGTATGTGTCGTTGTTTATGCCAGATTTGAAATCTACACCTTTGATGTTCCAGTCGTTCCACCAGTCCCAGGCTACCTTGCCGGGTTTTACCCACGAGAAGTCACCCTCGGCAGGCTTTGCCAGGCGCCATACAAGGTCATTGTCGGCCAACTGCCTGTCGGTGTCGGCTATGACCACGACCCTCCAGGGGAGATTCTCTCCCTTGTCGCCTTTGTAGATATACGGTTCACGGGAAGTTATGACCCCCTGCAGCATATTGTGGCCGCCCTGTACGATAGTCTTGGGATACCCGGCAAACATAGCCTTGAGGCTGGCTGAGCCGCCGTCGCCGTTAAGGTACATACCGGGATAGTTAAGCAAGTCGGATTCTGTGATGCTGATGCGGGGGCCGGCGGTGGATTCGACCGTAACGGGCAGGAAGGCCATCTTTTCCGGATTCCACTGAGAGAGGGTAGTGTGTGTGTAGATATTTTCGAATGAGGTGAAGAACTGATTCTCAAATGACCCCCCGTTCCTGACATAGGGTATCCAGGCCAACGGGTCGTCGGGGAAGTTGAATTCAGCAGTCTCGTCTGTTATCACAACCCCTTTCTTTGTGACGAAGCGGTATGCTACGCCGTCGTTGCAAGAGCGGAATATTACGTCGAAATCTTTTGCCACCAGTGTCAGCTGGTTATATTCGTCGTGAACTTTGCTGCGTTTGTAATATGGTGCAGCATAATCTCCTTTGCCACTGCTTTTTATGCTTTTGCGGAAAGATGCCTTACCTCCATATACGGTACCGTCTGCAAGCGTAAGGGCGATTCGCGACGGGGCAATCAGTTGTGTCCCGTCTTTGGATACACTCCAGGAGAGCTCGGGTGAAGTGCGGACGTCCAGCGAGATGCGTCCGTCAGGAGAAACAACGTTGTAATCTTTTGCCTGAGAGGATAGTGCGGTGACAATTGCCGCGAGAGTAATCAGTATTCTTTTCATATTCTTTCTGTAAAGATCATCGGAATTATAAAGATAGTAAAAATAAATAAACCAGCCGCCATCCGGTGCGGAGGCGGCTGGAATTTGAAAAAGGTTATTCTGAATACTTGGATTATTCGAATTCGAAGATGCTGGTCAGCCCGGTCATATCAAGCACATCGCGGATAACATCGTTAGTGTTTTTCATCACCACGCGGTTCCCCACGGTCTTGGCTTTCTTGAGGATGCCGAGGAGGATGCGAAGGCCGCTGGAGGCAATGTACTCCAGATCGGTACAATCTATGACGATATCTTTCCCCTCGCTTTCAAGCAAGGGCTGCAGGGCCTGTTCCGTCTCTTGTGCGGCGGCCGTGTCAAGTTCGCCTGCGAGGGTGGCTATGATTTTGTCGTCAAGGACCTGAATGCTTGTTTTCATAATATATTTTTTGACAAAGTTAATACATTTCTACTTCCGTTGCGCTGATACTCAATCGAGTCCATGATTTTTCTGGCAAGTAAGAGGCCAAGCCCTCCTATGGGCCGATTCTCAATATCGACTGAAATGTCGGCGGATTCGACTTTTGTGGGGTCAAAGGGCTGCCCGTTGTCGGTTACTGTGAAGACCGCCTTGCTGCAGTCAGAGGAGGCTTCGACCGTAATGTTGCCTTCAGTGCCTTCAGGATAGGCATAACTTACGGCATTGACCACTATCTCCTCTAAGGCAAGCCGGACGTTGGCGGCAGTTTTGGGCTCTAGATGAAGCCTTGAAAGGAAACTCTTGATAAAGTCACCCAGGCGTGCAATCTCCTTGACATCGTTCTTCAAGGTGAGATTCATTCTCCGGCTGTATCGGATGGCTATCATTGCGAGGTCATCGCTCTGGGGAGCGCCATCCACAAAAGCATTCACCTCACGCCGCATCGTCTCTACTAATTGATTCTGTGAGAGGTCGTTCTGGCGGCATCTTTCAAGGACCTCCATTACCCGCTTCTTGCCAAACTGCTCTCGCCTGATATTCCTGGCCTCGGTAAGACCGTCGGTGTAGAGGAAAATGTCGGTGCCGGGAGCGAGGTTGCAGGTCTGGTCTTCATAAACAGTATCCGGGAAGATGCCGAGAGGAAGGTTGGGCTTGACATTAAGCGGTGCGACATCGCAGGTGATTATCATCGGTTTGTCGTGCCCGGCATTGCAATAAAGCATCTGTCCGGTGGCAAGGTCGATTATCCCCAGAAAGAAAGTGACAAACATATTGGAGTCGTTAGCCCGGCATCCCTCCTTGTTCAAGGCGTCCAGGATAAAAGAGGGGCTTTCAGAATGATCTGCGATCATTCTGAAAAGGCCGTGTATTACTGACATTACCATAGCGGACGGAACGCCCTTGCCGCTCACGTCACCTATGCAGAAGAAAAGTTTGCCGTCCCTCTCGAAACTGTCAATTATATCTCCCCCGACCTCGCGGGCAGGCTCCAGAGAGCCATATACTCCGGGCGGAAATGACTTGGGGAGCATAGACGTCTGTATGTTGCTTGCGATGGACAGTTCGCTGCTTATCCTGGCTTGTGCCATATTGGCGTCTTGAAGCTTTTTCTCACCCCGGGCGTATCGGTTTATCATAAATGCCAGTATGAGCACGCCTGCCAGGATCATAAGCACGTGCCAGAGCCGGATTTTTAGCAGCGGTTTGTACAGGTCTTCTTTATAATAAACCTGCGCAATGCGCCAGTAGGGGGGCTCTTTCATCTGTGAAACGGGTACGATAACGGTTCTCCCGTTGATCTTTATGGATTTGTCGCCCAGGCAGGCCATAGTCTTTTTCACTGTCTTTAAAGGGACGCGCCCTTCCGGGGGAGTAGCCACAAGTTTGCCCTCCTGTGTCATCAGGACGCAGAAAGAGGAGGGGTAGTGCTGATGGTCGTTGATTATTTCTCCAAGGCGGGACAGGTCTATGTCCAGACCGCATACTGCAACGATATTCCCGTCGTAATCGGTGACGGGACAGGAATATGTAGTAAGCCGCAGCACGGAGCTGTTTTCATAAGAATAGGGGTCGGACCATACCGCAGTCTTTGTCTCGAGCACCTTATTGAATGCGTCATTGTTTGTGTAATCGTGTTCGATATCGGCTATCTGCTCAATTACATAACCGTCGCCTTTCTTATATACGTATGGCTCGAATAGCCTCCCTTTGGATGGATAGTAGTCCGGGATGAATGCCATACATCCCCCGACCACATTGGGGTTGTCATCTATAAGGCGCACTATTGCGTTAAATGTGCAATCCGGGTTGTTGAGGTTGCGGCGGATATCCCACATATTCTCCCGCATAGTGGCTTCTGTGAGCTCCAGTGTATGGCGGGCACTCCTTGAGATGGAGTTTGTGACCAACCGGGCACGAACCGTAAGTTCATTGTCAACCAAGTTGCGCATCTGCTGGTATTGGGCCACGGAAATCGCCTCCACCATAAGGGCGGCGATGACAATTATGAGTAAGCGCGCGGTGCGGCTGCTGAACTTTGTCATAAGATATGATATTGATTACCAGCTGTGATTAAGAATCCTTGGTGTCAGCGCCAGTGACAGCCAGGACCAGAACAGGCGACCGTCTTGCGATGCGCGCTTGAGCCGTTGCATATTCTCTGTGCCGAACATATAGGATACTCCGCAGGACACAGACGCATATTTTGTAAATTGCCAGGATGTCTCCATCTCAAACTCGTGCCCGAGTGTAGGGCCGATATTCTGAAGCTTTGCGGCGATTGCAAGGTAGTGGTAAGAGAAATCTGCGGAAAGATTGGGTATCGGTTTGATGGTGGTGCCAGCAAATGCATTCTGCAGGCCCGGAGTGAAACCGTTCACGTATGTACTTACATAGAAGAAGTCCATCGCTCCGTAAAACTTGTGGTGCGAACCGTAAATTGGATTGAAACCACGCAGTACTTCGTGGTGGGTGAGGCCTATGCTTCCGGGCTTGGGTACGGCAAACGTTTCGTCGCCGCTGAGGAAGTCGTAACCCGCGTAGAAGGTCCATACTGGAGCCGGGGTGAATTTAGCCTTGAAGCTGGCCATCCAGGCATCCAGGCGAACATTCTTTTCGTTGATGCCCATTTGTTTGTAGTAAGACCCTTCCACAGACCATCTGTCTGGATGGAACTTGAAATATCCCCCCACAACCTGCTGCCAGGCGACGTGTTCGTCTTCTCCCGGGAAACCGGCCTGCATTCCGATATTGAGCCCCAGCAGTGATACGCCAAGCGGTGCGACCGGCAGGTCATAATGATACCAGAGCATTTGCATTGTCTTATACGGAAGGGCGCCGTCTGCATAGTATGTGCTGCCGGTAATAGTGTTTTCTGCATTCTGATTGTATGCCCATACCGTATGGACCTTGTGGCCGTGGCCCTCGTATCCACCCTTGAGTACATCGTGGGTGATGCCGGCCATAGACCAGTCGTTGGGCCCCAGGATACGCTCGTCATCGTAGGCCAGCACCATTCGCCCTACCTGTAAGAACAATCCGCTGCGGGTGTTGAGTTTTGCCCAGGCTTCGTGTATACTGAAGGAGCCCTTGCCGGCCTGGCCCCATATCCCTTGATGCTGGAAGGATGTACGCACCTCCAGTCCGGGTCTCTGGTAGGCAATGGACATCCTTGCGCGGCCAAAGATAAAGGCGGCCCTGTCTGAATTAACGTCCTCCGCATCAGGCAGCCCGCCGTCGCGGTTCTCTCCGCGGTTGAACATCTGAATGTCGGCAATCAGATGGTTTTCAGGGGCTTTCTCCTGAGCCATAATAGCAGGAGAGATGGTGAGAGCAGCCAACCCGACTGAGGCCAACGCTACGGCATACATAGTATGTCTTAGTTTCATAATGCTCAGTAGTCTAAAGTGTTATAATAGAGTCGGCAAATCTGATGGCAGCCTCACGGTGGGAAATGAAGATAATGGTCTTCTCCCCGTGATATCGTTCGTGGAGGTTTTTAAGCAGAGCCGACTCTGTAGCGGCATCCAGTGAGGATGTGGATTCGTCAAGAATCAAAACGCCGCCCGGGTGGAGCAGGGCGCGGGCTATGGCGATGCGCTGTGCCTGACCTTCGCTCAGGCCGCTGCCGACTTCGCCGCATCGGGTCTCAAGACCTTCGTGAAGGCCATCGACAAATTCGCACTTTGCCAGCGAGAGAACCTCCTGAATCTGTTCTTCTGTTGCTTCTGGTGCAGCCAGAAGCAGGTTGCTGCGGATAGTGCCGCTGAGCAGTGAATTACCCTGCGGGACATACATAAAATTGCAGCGGATATCGCTGCCCGACGTGTGCCCTGCAACAGTTACGCTCCCCTTGGTGGGTTCCAAAAGACCCAATATCAGTTTAATGAGGGTGCTTTTCCCGATACCGGTGGGGCCGGACAAAACCGAGAATGAACCACTTTCAAACCGGCAGGAGAAATTCTTCAGCACCGGTCTGACAGCGCCGGGGTAAGCGTAAGTAAGGTTTGAGACCACGACCTCGGGAGCGCCGGTAAGATGGATGCTTTCGCCCCTGGGCTCCTCTTCCAGTTCAGATAGATCCATCAGTCGTTCTATGGAGGTCAAGGCGCGGATAAATGCCGGAACCTGGCCGCTGAGGGATGCGATGGGCCCCTGGACGCGCCCGACCAGCTGCAGGAAAGCGGTCATCATACCGTATGTCACGGTACCGGCGGAGATTCCGAATACACCCCACAGGAAGGCGGCAGCGTGACCAGCCTGGAAGCCGAACAGCATAAAGCCGCGGGCAATGGCGTTGTAATTGAGCCTCTTGCGGGTTTCGTTCTCCACGTCGGTCTGTATCCATCCGAATTTTTCAAGCACCCGCTCTACCTTTGTGAGGGTCAGGATCAGTACGCGATGCTGCAGGCTCTCCTGCATAAGCTGCTGGAGTTCGCTGTCGCGGGTCCGGATGCGGGCCATTATCTCCCGCAACTTGTGGAAGAACATCTTGGAGCCAAGCACCGCCGCTACCATAAGGATCAGCAGGACCCAGAGCAGATTCGGGGCCAGCGTGAGCAGATAAGCCGACGCGGCAATCAGTTGCAACAGGGTTATGAGCAGGTTGGGGATATTGTCGGTGAGCAGGTCGGATGTAACCCGGATATCCTCTTCCAGGCGGTTTACGGTGTCGCCGGAGAGAAAACGTTCGCGGCCGGACCAGCGGCTGCTGAGAACGTGACCGAACAGCTCCTTCCTTAGCGTATTCTGTGATTTTACCTTACACCACGCGTCCCACCAGTTGGAGAAAATCGTGAGGGCGAGTTGCAGGATAAGGATCCCGATGAAGATGGCGATGCCCTGGCTCATAGAGGAGTCGCTTACCTTGGTTGCAATGTCCACAAGGTGCTTGCTGGCAGCCACGAAGCCCAGCGAAGACCCGATACGGATAATCCCTGCCGCCACCTTTATCCACAAACGCCAGCGGACAGGTTTGGACATAACCCAAAGGGTCTTCATACAAGTCGCAAAACTTCTCATTTATGGAAGATGTCTTTAAAGAATTGTTCTATACCGACACCGAAAAATTTAAAGATTCTTCCCCATACATAGCGTTTTTCGCTCGGGTACAGGCGAAGAAGCAGCCGGTAGCGCTCTATATTATTGCTTATTGAGTATAGCTTGCCTGACAGGTAGCCTGCCGGGCGTCCGTATGGATAATTCCGGAAGTAACCGAAGTTGCCTTCCTTGAATATATAATCCAGCACCTGTTCAGCCTCTTTCTTTAATCCAGGTTGGTACAACGGCATTTCTTCTGCTGGAAGGCTCAGATAGTCAACGGCAATTGAAGCAAAAAGATTCCAGACAGTACGCAATTCCAATCCAACCAATGCGCTCTCAAAGAATGACGGGTCAATTGTACTGGTATGGGTGTGAAGAAAACGTATCCAGTCGCACATCTGTCGCATTCCGATGCCGCCCCTTAGGAAATGGCGCTGCATATGAAAGAAGATAAAGAATGCGTTGAAACTGTCGGAGGGCGTATTCACCGTGACTGACTCAAAATCCAACGGAACCAGATTATTGCTGAGCCCCTTATATGCAAGGGCCTGGTATATGGCATCGGCTTTCTTGTTGAAGCATCTGGCGCTTATGGGATGGATCTCAATAAGCATCTTACCCAGAAAAATATGGTAGTGAAGAACTAAAGACTGAGCTTCTGCAACCTCCTTCTCCGTTGCCAGCCCGTTAATAATCTCACAAGCTCTCTCGTATTGGTCGTGCCCTACGTACAGATCAATGTCGCCGCACTCCCTGAGCATGGGCTGGAGGTAGTTCCGGGCCAGACCCTGCCCCTTGATAAGTACTGGTTCCACACCGCCCTGGCGAAGTGCCGTGACAACCCTGGCGATGCAGCGGTTAACCTGGACGTGGGTGGAAGCGGTCTTGACTACAAGGTCCCGCGACTGCGGGCTGCAGTTTTGCCATCCGGCACTCATCAATGCCGAAATGATCATCGGGCGTGTCCGCTGCATATTTGCTATTATCTGGACACCCTCGATATCCTTTGGTAAGGTCGCCGGCGTGCCCCAGAGGGCTGAGCGCAGCAGCCGCAGGTACTCTTCTTGTGCAGGGGTTATTCTATCATTCCGTTTTCCTGCCATATCTGTACCATTTTCCGCACATCCTCGCGAGCCCGTTCTACGCTGACCTCATATCTCTCTGTCAGCAGGTTAGTGAGATCATCTTCTGTGAAATCCTTACCCACAACCTGCTCCCACAGATAGGCCGCAGATTCATTGAGGGAGAGCATTTTGTCAAAGTTGACCATAGTGAGGCCTTCGCCAATCACTACGACATTCATGCCGCCACGGCCGCAAAGATATACAAATTGCCCCTCGAGGAGGTGAGCAAGGACCAGCGTCGCAATGCTAAGAGTGTCAACTTCGGCATCGTGTACGGTATCTCGGCATTCGGACTGAGCGAGCAGCTGGGGATAGCCCGTAAGGAAGCCGCCTCGCTGATAGAGGAGTATTTTGCCCAATACCCCGCCATAGCGGCCTTCATTGAGCAATGCAAGGAATTCGCCCGCCAGCATGGCTATGCCCGCACCCTCCTCGGTCGGCGTCGCTACCTGGCCGATATCAACAGCCGAAACGCAGCGGCCCGCTCGTTTGCCGAGCGC
>CAMKTW010000020.1 GCA_946415795.1 uncultured Bacteroidales bacterium | reverse complement strand
GTTCGCGGGCCGGATATATGGGCAGCATAATCAGGCTGTCCAGACCGCTGAGCGCCTCTGCAAATCCGTCGGCGAAGTCACGGGTGCGGGTGTAGAGGTGCGGCTGGAACACACCGCACAGGTGGCGTCCTGCAAATATCTCCCTTATTGAACTGATGGCCGACGCAATCTCGTTGGGATGGTGGGCATAATCGTCTATATATGCTGTTTGCGGGGTGTTTACGTGTATGTCAAACCGGCGTTCCACGCCGCTGAACGTTGCAATGGCCTGCTTTATCCGTTCTGGCTTCAGGCCGTACAGCAGTGCTACGGAAGATGCGGCCACTGCGTTCTCTACGTTGACCCAGCCCGGTACTCCCACGGTGCATCCGGTAATCCTGCCGCCGGGGTGGTTAAGGGTGAAAGAGAAGTATCCGCCCTGCAGGGGTTTTATGTCGGAGGCGTAGAAGTCGCACGGCTTGTCGTAGCTGTAGTGCAGCAATTTTGCTTTGATTCCCTCAGTGGGGAGTTCCGCACCCACCTTTGCCACTACATAGCCGTCTGCAGAGACCTGGCTGGCAAAGATTCTGAATGATTCCTTCACAGCCTCGTGGGTGCCGTAGATGTCCAGATGGTCTGCGTCCACTGCGGTTACGACGGCAATCCTGGGGTGCAGCTGGTGGAAAGAGCGGTCAAACTCGTCGGCTTCTGCCACCAGTACGTCGCTGCGGCTCATCAGCAGGTTTGTGCGGTAGTTCTTTGATATGCCTCCGAGGAAGGCGGTGCACCCGTCGTCGGTGGCGCTGGTAAAAATGTGGGCCAGAAGGGTGGAAGTGGTGGTTTTGCCGTGAGTTCCCGATATTGCCAGACAGTCTTTTCCGGCTGCTATCTCGCCCAGTGCACGGGAGCGTTTGCAAATGCTGTAGCCCTGGCTGCGTACGAATCTGAGTTCCTCAAGGTCGTCGGGAATAGCCGGAGTGTATATTACAAAGGTATTTTTTACGTTGATTGGAACAAGGTCAGGGCGGTCATCGTAGTGGACCATTATCCCTTCGCTCTCCAGCTGTTCCGTCAGGCGGGAGGGGGTGCGGTCGTAACCGGACACGTTCTTGCCGATATATTTGAAATATCTGGCCAGGGCACTCATCCCTATACCGCCTATCCCTATGAAGTAATAGTTATCGTACATACCTCTTTCTGTTACATCATTACAATAATACAAACCAACCACTCATCCAAACCGCACTTATCTAATTGTTACACAGCTTAAGGACTTCGTCGGCAATATCCTGCGCCGCATTTTTCCTGCCGAGTTTAATGATGTTCCGTTCCATCCGGGCGATTTTCTCCGGGTCGGAGATAAGCGCCGCGGCAGTCGCCATCATTTTTTCGCGGGCCTCGGCATCCAGCACCATCATAGCCGCTTCCTTCTCTACAAGCGCCATCGCATTGTGCCTCTGGTGGTCTTCTGCCACGTTGGGAGAAGGTACGAAGATGGTAGCCTTGCCCTCAACGCACAATTCGGAGATGGTCCCGGCGCCGGCGCGCGATACAATCACGTCAGCCACTGCGTAAGCAAGGTCCATCCTGTCTATGAATGTATGGTTCTTCACGGCGGGGCAGGGGTGTTGCTTGAGGAACCCTTCTATTTCACTCCTGTAGTACTTGCCGCTCTGCCAGAGTATCTGGAAACCGGCCTTTGAGCCCCTCTCCAGAATCCATTTCTGCACACTCTCGTTCAAAGTGCGGGCTCCGAGGCTCCCCCCCACTACAAACAGGGTCTTTTTGTCCGGGTCAAGACCGTAATATCTGTACCCCTCGGCACGTTGTTCCGGAGTGGGAGGGTTGATATCCTTGCGGATAGGGTTGCCGGTGAAGAGTATCTTATCGGCGGGGAAGAACTTCTCCATCCCGTCGTAGGCTACGCATATCTTATCTACCTTTTTGCCGAGCTTGCGGTTGGTAAGTCCTGCAAATGAATTCTGCTCCTGGATCAGACAGGGTATATGCAGGCAGCAGGCGGCCATCAGCAATGGGGCGCTGGCATAACCGCCGACCCCTACAGCAACATCGGGTTTGAAGTCCCGGATAATCTTTTTTGCCCGGCAAAGGCTCTTGGCCATCTTTACGGGGAGCGCGAGATTCTTTATGGAGAATTTGCGCTGCAGTCCCGCCACGGGGAGGCCGATAATATTGTATCCGGCCTTGGGTACCCGCTCCATCTCCATCTTGCCGTTTGCCCCTACAAACAGTATTTCGCACTCAGTGCCGCTTTCGCGCAGTGCATCAGCAATGGATATCGCCGGGAAGATGTGTCCACCGGTACCGCCGCCGCTTATGATTATCCGTTTCATTTATTCTCAAGTAATATCTCTTCTTTTGACTCTTCTTCCGTCTCCTCTGTCCCTTGCGCTGCTGCAGCCTCTTCTGCCGCGCGCCGCTCCTCTTCCAGTTTGTTCACCGCGCGGCTTACGGACAGTATCATACCGAAAGCTGCGCTGAGCATCAGGTATGCTGTACCGCCGTGGCTGATCAGGGGAAGGGTATGGCCGGTTATGGGTATCAGACGCACATTCACAAGTATGTGCAGAAACGCCTGGGTGGTGATAAGGAATGCCAGGCCAAGCACCAGCGACTGGGAGAAGGTGTCGGGACACTTGAACGAAAGGCTTATGCACCGGAACAGGAATATCAGGTAGAGCAACACTATCACTATGCCTCCCACAAGCCCGGTTTCCTCCACTATGGCGGCGTAGATGAAGTCTGAGAAGGCCATCGATAGGGAGTGTCGGGCAATGCCGTTGCCGACCCCTTTGCCCAGCAGGCCGCCACCCTTGATGGCTATCTTTGCGCTCTCGCTCTGGCGCTCTTCGCGGTCCATATCTTCAAGCTGTTCCCGCGACATCTTTGAGACATCCATAGTGGTGTCGCTCTCTGGCTTGATAAAGTGCTCCACGCGGCTCTCCACGGTGCCCAGGCGGTTGAATATGGGGAATTCTGCCGCTTGGGGCGATGCCTTCAATGCCAGATGATACAGGCCGAACAGCCCCGCCACAAGGGCTATTGCAATCCCTATGGTGAGCAACAGGTGGGTGATTTTAACATCCATAAAATAAAACAGCATCATACTCACCAGGGCAAGCAGCATCGCAGAAGAGAAACTGTTTACCATTATGCAGGCACATACCGCCACGACCCATACCAGAAGCCTTGTGCAGAACCCCTTGAACGTTTTGATATCGCGGTTATATTTCTCCAGCCCCCAGCTTATGAACATAATGAGGCCGATTTTAACAAATTCGAACACCTGAAGGGTGTGGCCCATCAGTTTGAGACCGCGAACGGCGCCGTTGCGCCTGTCCTGCAGCGGCGGGACAAAAAGCAGCAGCAGCATTACCGCCGCAGCAATGAAAATAAACGGGGAGATGCGCTTGTAAAACTTATAGTTGATGGCATAGCACAGGAAAAGGGCCGCGAAGCCGAGCGCCACGCTGCCGAACTGCTCCATATAGATGGAGGTCTTGCTCATTATGTCAGGGTTGTTCTTGGTGAGGAATGATCCCACCGAGAACACGGCAATAATGGATATCATCGCAAAGACTGCAACGATAAACCATATTACGCGGTCGCCTCTTAACCTGACTTTTGCCATAGTGCATTATAGGTTTCTTACCGCTTCCTTAAACTGCCGTCCGCGGTCTTCATAACTCTTGAACAGATCAAAACTTGCACAGCAGGGACTCAGCAGCACTGTATCTCCCTCCTTTGCAAGCAGGCTGGCCTGTTTTACCGCCTCTTCTGCAGAACCGGTATCCACAATTGCGGCCACCTTGTCGTCAAATGCAGCGTGGATCTTGGTATTGTCCACGCCCAGGCATACTATAGCTTTCACCTTCTCGCGCACCAGGTCAAACAATGATGAGTAGTCGTTGCCCTTGTCCTTGCCGCCCAGTATCAGAACTACCGGGGTGGTCATACACTCCAAAGCATACCAGGTAGAGTTCACGTTAGTAGCCTTGGAGTCGTTCACATAGAGTACGCCACCTACGCTCAGCACCTTCTCCATACGGTGTTCTACTGGCATAAAAGAGGTGAGGGCCTTGCGGATGCTCTCGTTCTTTATGTTCATCAGCTTGCCGGTGAGGGCAGCTGCCATCGTATTGTAAACATTGTGTTTACCCTGCAGGGAGAGGTCTGAAACCGGCATCTCGTATGGGTCGCCGCCGTAGTTGACGTGCATCCTTCCTCCCAGGGTATATGCACCCGCCTCCACCTCTTTCTCCTGGCTGATGGGGAGCATCTGGGCCTTGATTACAATCTGGTTGAGGTTCTTGATTGTGATCTCGTCGTCGGAGCAGAAGATGAAGCAGTCCTCCGCCGCCATATTCTGGGTGATGCGGAACTTTGCGTTTACATAGTTCTGCAGGTCATATCCGTAGCGGTCCAGATGGTCGGGGGTTATGTTCAGCAGGATGGCGATGTCGGCCTTGAAGTCGTACATATTGTCCAGCTGGAAGCTGCTCAACTCAAGCACATATATGTCGTAGTGCTCAGTGGCTACCTGATAGGCGTAGCTGCGGCCTATATTGCCTCCCAGGCCGACGTTGAGCCCGACATTCTTGAGCATATAGTAAATGAGCGAAGTGGTGGTGGTTTTGCCGTTGCTGCCGGTGATGCAGATCTTCTTTGCAGTGTCGTAGCGACCGGCAAACTCAATCTCTGATATGATGGGGATGTCCATCTCGATTGCCTTTGCAACCAGAGGTGCTGTTGAGGGAATCCCCGGACTCTTTATTATCTCGCCGGCATTCAGTATGTTCTCCCAGGTATGGCCCCCCTCTTCAAAGGGGATGTCATATTTCCTGAGAACTTTTTTGTATTCGGAAGTGAGTGTGGACATATCCGAAAGGAACACGTCAAACCCCTTGACCTTTGCCAATACTGCTGCGCCGACCCCGCTCTCGCCACCGCCCAGAACCACTATTCTATTCTTAACCATAATTCGTGTTTTTTATGCTGCCGTTCTCAACCTGCCGCTTTAGTCTATCTGATCTTTAGTGTTACTATAGTCAACACGGCGAGGATGATGGACACAATCCAGAAGCGGGAGACGATGCGCGCCTCGGGCTGGATTTCCCCGGGTTTCTGAATCAGGGCATCGGGTTCCTCTTTCTGGAAATGATGATGGAGGGGTGCCATTCTGAAAATCCTCACACCCTTGCCGTACTTTTTCTTGGTGTATTTAAAATATCCCCTCTGGATAATTACCGAAAGGCTTTCTGCCATATAGACTCCACAAAGAATCGGGAGCATCAGTTCCTTACGGATGAGCACTGCGCAGACGCCGATGACACCGCCCAGCATCAGGCTTCCCGTGTCGCCCATAAATACCTTTGCCGGGAACGAGTTGTACCAGAGGAAGCCCAGCAGGGCACCTACCAGTGCGGCCATATACACCGCAATCTCGCCGCTCGCCGGGATATACATAATATTCAAGTAGTTGGCATATCCGACGTGGCCCGACAGATAAGCCAGTATGCCCAGCGTCGTCCCCACAATGGCCGCAACGCCGGCCGATAGTCCGTCCATTCCGTCGGTGAGGTTGGCGCCGTTGGAGCAGGCGGTGATGATGAAAATAATCACCAGGATATAGAGAGCCCAGGTACACCATTTGCCGGCTTCCCCCTTGAAAGGAGAGAGCCAGGAGTAGTCGAACTCATTGTTTTTAACGAACGGGATGGTGGTCTTGGCATTGTTCTCCATAACTACAGATGCCACCTGCTGCTCTGTTGTGACCTCGGCGTTGTTGCCGCCGCGCACCCGGAAACCCAGCTGGCTGCTGAACAGCATCGTGACGCCGACCACCAGACCCAGCACGACCTGTGCCAGGATTTTCTTCTTGCCGGAAAGGCCGTCCTTGTTATGCCTGGCGATTTTGGCGTGGTCGTCGAGATATCCCACGAACCCCAGCCAGACTGTGGCTATGATAAGGAGGATGGTATTCAGGTTGGTGAGGTCACCGAAGAGCAGTATCGGGACCAGTACTGCCAGCGCTATGATCATACCGCCCATCGTGGGGGTTCCTTTCTTGCTCAGCTGCCCTTCGAGCCCCAGGTCGCGGATCTCTTCCCCGATCTGTCTCTGCCGTAATTTCCTTATTATGTTTTTGCCTGCCCAGAGAGCGGTGATGATGCTCACCAGAGCGCAGCACACAACCCTGAAAGAGATATATTTCATAAGGCCGGCACCTGCGAAGTCGATGCCCTGGGAATGCAGCCAGTTGAAAAGATGATATAGCATAGCGTTACTGGTTCTTTATTGATGCGAAGACATCGGAGATGACCTCCTTGTCGTCGAAGTGGTGTTTTGTGGTTCCAATAATCTGGTAATCTTCGTGCCCCTTGCCGGCAACCAGTATCACCGCACCTTCCGGGGCGAAGACTATCGCGCTGCGGATGGCCTCTGCACGGTCGGTGATGAATACCGATTTTGCACGGGCGGCTGTATCCATCCCGGCACGTATCTCCTGAATTATATCTTCGGGCTGTTCTGTGCGGGGATTGTCTGAGGTTACAACAACCCGGTCGGCATACTTTGCGGCAATCTGTCCCATCTCCGGGCGTTTGGTGCGGTCGCGGTCGCCGCCGCATCCGAACACACATATCAGGAATTCCCCTTTGGCGGCCTCCTTGAGCGTTTTGAGGACATTCTCCAAAGCGTCGGGGGTATGGGCGTAGTCGACCACGGCGGTGATGTTGTTGCCCCCCTTGATATATTCCAGACGGCCGTCCACCGCCTTCATCGCGCTCAGCAGGGTGAGGGTCTCCTCCTTGTCGGCGCCGAGCAGGATTGCGGCAGAATATACGGCCAGCAGGTTGTAGGCGTTGTGCGCTCCGATGAAGCGGGTCCATACCTGCACACCGTCCATCACCAACTGCATACCGTCCATCGTCTCTTCCAGCAGCCGGCAGCGGAAGTCCGCCATCTTCTTGCAGGAGTAGCGGTAAATATGCGCCTTGCAGTTCTGTACCATTACCTCGCCGTTGGCGTCGTCAATGTTGACCAGCGCAAACGCATCCTTGGGCAGACCGTCAAAGAAGGCCTTCTTGCAGTCGCGGTAGTTGTCGAATGTCTTGTGGTAGTCGAGGTGGTCGTGCGTGAGGTTTGAGAAGATGCCACCCCGGAACTTTAGAGCTGCAATGCGGTCCTGGCTCACTGCGTGGGAGCTGACCTCCATAAAGCAGTATTCGCAGCCGTCATCCGCCATTTCTGCCATCAGGGCGTTAAGTTCCAGCGGGTCGGGGGTGGTATGGTCTGTGTTGCGGCGTTTGCTGCCGATGAAATTGGCGATGGTCGATATCAGGCCGCACTCGTAACCGAGCGAGGTGAAAAGGCGGTACAGAAGGGTGGCGGTGGTCGTTTTGCCGTTGGTGCCGGTTACGCCCACCAGATTCAGCTTTGCTGAGGGGTTGTCGTAATAATTGGCGGCCAGGGTGGCCAGTGCGCGACGGCTGGAGGCCACCTTTATGTACACCACACGGTCGGTGCCGGTCATCTCAAAAGCCTCGCTGTTCTGGTAAACTACGGCCACGGCGCCGTTTTCTATGGCCTTGGCAATGAACTTGTGTCCGTCCACCGCATTCCCCTCTACGGCCACGAACAGGCTGCCGGGGGTACACTTGCGCGAGTCGGTCTCGACGCTGCATATATCCAGGAGCCGTTTTGCCGATATTTCAATTAAGTCGATTCCTGCCGTCAGTTTGTCCAGTGTCATATATTCTCTGCAAGTGAAAGGGTTACACACTCTGTTTTACTATTGATCTTTGAACCGGCTCCGGGGCTCTGCTCCACAATTTTCCCGCACCCCTTGGATTCAACCCTATATCCGTGGGATTCAAGAAGATAGACGGCGTCTCGCAGGCCCATCCCTACAACATTGGGGACACCGTGTATAGTGTCGTTCTGGCTCTGGTGAAGATCCTTCGCAATGCCTGGCATAGACCCCGACGACACGATGGGGGTGTTCCAGTCGGGCGAGGAGGCATATATGTTATCGATAATCTCACAGGCCACGGGGCCGCCCCAGGTACCGCCGTAGAAGTTCTTGGCGGCCAGCTTGGAATAGACTACCACTATTATGGAGTACTTCGGATTTTCGTAAGGGAAGAAGCCTACAAACGAGCCCTGATGTTTCTTTCTTCCCGATGCGTCTATATAGCCGCCGCGGGGGAGGGCGATACGGGCGGTGCCGGTCTTGCCGGCTACTTGCACCTTGCAGTTTGCAAATGCACGGCGGGCGGTACCGTTCTCGCCGATAACGACGCCGCGCAGAGCCTCTTTTGCCAGCGCCGCGGTCTCCTTGGAACATACCCGGCCGACGGTCTCTACCGGGTAGGTATATTCCACATCGCCGCCCCGCTGCAGGTTGACGAATATGTGAGGTTTTACCATAACCCCGTCGTTGGCTATTGCGTTGTAGAAACTGAGGATGTGCAGCGGAGTAAGCTGTACGGCGTATCCCATACCTATCTGGGGCAGGTCAGGGGGACTCCAGAGTTTGTCTTTGGGGTCGCGGATGCGGGCCTTGCCCATTCCGGGCAGGTCAAAATTATAGTTGTAGCTGATACGGCGCTCGTTGTTGAGCTTGTCCACGAAATCCTGCGGGTTGCTGCCGTACTTCTCGCCGGCGATGCGGCGGAATACATTATTGGAGGATATTTCCAGCCCCTTTCGCACGGTGATGCTGCTGTAGTTGCGCAGGTAAGTGTCCTCAAATGCGGTCTTTCCGTAGCGCCAGATTACATCGCCGCTCTGGCGGGTATCCAGGGTAACCTTCTTGTCTTCCAGGGCGGTGACCAGAGTGGCCAGCTTGAACACGCTGCCAGGCTCGCCAAGACGTCCTATGGCGTAGTTGTACTGCTCTGTGAAGCGTCCGTGCTCGTCCTTCTCCATATTGACCATTGCACGGATCTCTCCGGTTGCCACCTCCATCACTATTACGGTGCCGGCCTCAAGGTCGGACTCATTCTCTATCTTGCGCAAAAGGGCCCTCTGGGCTATGTCCTGCATATCGATGTCAATAGAAATCTGGACATCCTGCCCGTTCACAGCCGGTTTCTCGGGGAATTCGGCATCGGGAATCCAGATGCCCTTGTCTATGCGGCGCATAGGTCTCAGGCCGGGCCTGCCGCGAAGAACAGAATCCAGGGCGCCCTCCACTCCGATCCGGGGTTTATCTTCGCTGCTGCGCAGATAGCCCAGGGCGCGGTAGGCCAGCTTGTCGTATGGATACTCGCGGTGGTCTATCTTGTCAATCAGAAGGCCTCCGCGGCGCCTGCCAAGATTGAGCAGGGGATACTGGCTTATCACTTTCATCTCGTTATAGCTCACGTGCTGACGCAGCAGGCGGGTATAACCCTTGCCGTTCTCTCGCCGGGAGCGGAGAAGTTTGACATATTCGTCGGCGGTGCGCTCCTTATAGTTCTTGGCTAGTGCCTCTGCGAGGGGTCCTACATTTGCCTCAAACACGCTGTCTGCGGCCACTGTGCAGTCCAGTCCGATGAAATACTCCGGGGTGGAGAAGGCCAGATACCGCCCGTCGCGTGCAATGATGCTCCCCCTTATGGGAGACAGCGGATCCTCGCGGGTGACCCTGGTGCGATAAACTTCGGTTTTGATATCCCTGTCAAAGAATTGCAGATACACAATCCTGCCGATGGCCGTCAGGGCTATCAGCATAAACAGCGCATAAACCAGCGCCACCTTGATTGCATTCTGCTTCATCTTATTCTATAACAATACGTTGCGGCGGATCCTGGGGAGCATGCAGGGAGGTGTTGCCCCCTGAGAGCAACATCTTCTCTATCCTGGTACGCTGATCCAGGCCGGTGAGTTGCAAATCTTTCTCGTGGAACTCGATCTGGAGTTCTTCAATTATCTTCTCGTTCTTGTCTATGAGCGCCATACGGTCCTCTACCCAGAGTCCCCACATCAGGTAGAGGCTTACCAGTATAAAACAGAAAAAGATGAACAGGATTTGCCTGTCAACACCTTTTTTTGCAATATACTCTCCACCGAACAAACCGGTGAACCAGGACAATGCCTTACCCTTGCCGCTCATATACCCTTTATCGTTTCATTGCAACTTTTCTTGCTACGCGCAGTTTGGCACTCCGGGCGCGCGTATTGCCCGCTATCTCTTCTTCTGCCGGCAGGACGGGTTTCGCCGTCACCTTCTCCATCACCCCTTGCGTTATGGCACATCTGAGGGCATTCTTAACGATGCGGTCCTCAAGCGAATGATAGGTAATCACCGCCAGGATTCCCCCCTGGGCAAGTGACTTCACCGACATCGCCATAAAGCGCTCCAGCGCCCGCATCTCGTCGTTCACCTCTATGCGCAGGGCCTGATAGACCTTAGCCAGGTATTTGTGCTGCGCGAACTGGGGGGTGGCCCGCTCCAGCGCCGCGTTCAGTGCATCGGTGGTGGCAATCGGCCCGCTTGCGCGCCTCTCGCATACAAGCCTGGCCGCCAGCCGGCTGTTGTTTATCTCTCCATATTCGCGAAAGATGCGCTCCAGCGCCTCCTCCGTATATGAGTTGAGCACATCTTTCGCTGTCTTGCCCGATTCGGCGTTCATCCGCATATCCAGCGCGCTGTCAAAGCGGAAAGAGAAGCCTCTTTCAGCAGTATCGAACTGATGCGACGACACGCCAAGGTCGGCGAGAATGCCGTCGGCGGCCTCAAAACCGTAAAAGAGTATCCAATTGCGGATAAACCTGAAGTTCGAGTGCGCCAGTATCAGCCGCCCGTCTTCGGGGGCGTTGGCCAGGGCCTCGCCGTCCTGGTCCATTGCAATCAGCCTTCCAGAGTCCGATAACTGTTCTAAAATAGCCCTGCTATGGCCGCCTCCGCCGAACGTGGCATCTACATACACGCCGCTTGGCTTGATAGAGAGGGCGGATACACTTTCTTTCAATAGAACAGGTGTATGATATTCAGACATAACCGTTACCTCCTGCTTATCCAAGCGTCTTTTCTGCCAGTGCTACATATTCTTCGTCGGATAATTGTGCGCTTTCAAGACTGTCCTTCGCCCAAATCTCAATCTTGAAGTCCCGTCCGCAAAATACAGCCTCTTTTTCGATACCGACCGATTCGAGGAGAGCCTTGGGGATGGATATCCTGCCAAGTTTCTCGTCGGGAACAACAAAGGTGCGGTTGCTTGTGTAAGCACGCCAGAAACGCTCGTCGTCCCTGTCGAATTGGTTGAGCCTCGATCGCACTGCCTCGGACTCCTTTTCCCACGCCTCGTAAGAGTACATCTCGAGGCAGTTTGCGAACAAGGTCTTTTTAACGACGAAACCCTGCTTGAGGCTATCTCCGCAGATGGCCTTGAAGGCGGCCGGGAAGATCAGTCTCCCCTTGTCGTCCACCTTAGCCTTGTATTCGCCGATAAAAATGGTCATATAAATTGAGTGATGTGTGTATGCAAAGGTAAAATACTTTTCTCGAATTTTTTACATTTTTTTACAATTATTTCCAAAATTTTCCCTGAGTGCTTAAATTTGGCTTCAGAAATCACTTTCACTATGGATACAAGAATAGCTATAATGGCCATTGCAGCGGTGGTCACCTTGGCGGCGGGGTGTGCAAAGGGCAGCTCCCCATCCACGCCAGAACCGGCCCGGACGCACGTCAAACCTCACTCCGGGGAGATTGAAGGGGTGTCAGACGAGCACGTCTATGAGCACGGCATTCCCGTTGATATGTATTCAGTGGAAGATGGTGAAATCAAGGAGGGTGATTACTTCTCTGTGATTATGGAGTCGATGGGGGTGCCGCAGAACACAGTGAATGAACTCATTGATGCGGGACGTAAAGTGTTCGATGTGAAGAATATCCGTGTCGGCAACCAGTATCACGCATATTTTGAACCGGACACCACCGGCGACGACCGTCTGGCCTATCTGGTTTACGACCGCGACCGGCGCAGCGTGGTGGTGTTCTCGCTGCAGGATACCCTGAAAGTCTATGTAGATGAGAAGGATATTGTCACAAACCTCCATTATGACGAGGTGACCATCAACAATTCCCTGTGGTATGACACACAGAAGGCGGGGTGTACCCCGCTGCTGGCCATAAAACTCTCCGACATCTACGCCTGGACCATAGACTTCTTCGCCCTGCAGAAAGGGGACAGTTTCAAAGCTGTGTATGAAACGCAGGTGTGCGAAGGCCAGGTGACAGAGGTGGGCAAAGTTTATTACGCATCGTTCATACACGCAGGTAAGGAATATCCGGCATATTATTTTGACGACGGAAAGGCTGGAGGAAACAAGTACTGGAACGAAAAGGGCGAGGGCTCGCGAAAGGCGTTCCTCAAGGCGCCTCTCAAGTTCTCCCGCATCAGTTCCGGCTTCTCCTATGCCCGCCGTCACCCTGTGACCCGCCGGGTGCAGCCACATACTGGTGTAGATTATGCAGCGCCCAAGGGGACACCGGTGGTGAGCATCGGCGACGGAGTTGTGCAGTCGGCAAAATACGAAGGGGCGGGAGGCAACACCGTCCGCATCCAGCACAACCGCATACACCGCACGGCTTACCTGCATCTCTCCAGATTCGGCAAGGGAATCCGCCCGGGGGCGCGGGTGGCGCAGGGCCAGGTTATCGGCTACGTGGGCGCTACCGGACGTTGCACCGGCCCGCACCTTGACTTCCGCATCTGGGAGAACAACAAGCCAGTGAACCCCTTGAAAATGGTCACCCCGCCCGCCGAACCCATCTCAAAAGCGAATATGCCAGCCTTTGAGGCAGCCAAGGCCCGTGCCTTTGAAATGCGTGACAGCCTGCAGGTTGTATCCTACTACCACAAAGCGGTTATTTCCCCGCTAAGCAGGAACTAGCCCGGCCAGGCACCGGGCAGAAGCCTTTCGTTTGAAAGTTGCGTCACTATTCCGTTCCGCACTCGCTCAAGCTACGGCATTTTCTGTCCGGTGCTTAGTCGGAGGTCGGCACTTGCCTCTAAGAAACCGTGGGCGCCCGTGCCCTCGTAAAACGGGAGGGGCCCAACGCAGACAAGTTATACGCGAAGCGGATGACGCGGGATGTGTTGGGAGGGATGAAGTGAGCGGAAGCGAACGGAAGTTTCAGAGAGGCAAGTGCCGCCGAAGCGTAGCACCGGGCTATAGTGGGCAAGGTCTGACGAAAAGTGGGGGACCTTGTACAATTATAAAAGGTAATAAACTGATTAATAGGGATGTAAAAAAAAGAAAGCGGGCAAGGTGTCCGGCGTTTGGACAGACCTTGCCCGCTTCTTGAAGAACAGTGAACCCTATTCTTTCTCGCCCAGGAGCTTCATAATCTCGATGACACACTTGGCGATGCGGGTGCCGGGGCCAAAGATGGCCGCTGCGCCGCTCTTATAGAGGAAGTCGTAATCCTGAGGCGGAATCACGCCGCCCACAACTACGATAATATCCTCGCGGCCGTACTTCTTGAGCTCCTCCACAACCTGCGGCACGAGGGTCTTGTGACCCGCTGCAAGCGAGGATACGCCCAGTACGTGTACGTCATTCTCCACAGCCTCTTTCACAGCCTCTTCGGGAGTCTGGAACAGCGGGCCCATATCCACGTCGAAGCCGCAGTCGGCATAGCCGGTGGCTACCACCTTGGCACCGCGGTCGTGACCGTCCTGGCCGAGCTTGGCAACCATTATGCGGGGCTGACGGCCCTCCTTCTTTGCGAAAGAAGCCACCATCTCCTTGGCTTTCTCGAATTCTGCGTCCTTCTTGATTTCAGAAGAATAAACACCTGTATTCATACGGATTACGGCTTTATAACGTCCTACAACTTTTTCACAAGCGTCGCTGATTTCACCCAGGGTCGCGCGCAACTTGGCAGCCTCTACGGCAAGTTCAAGCAGGTTGCCTTCGCCAGTTTCCACGCTCTTGGTGATTGCGGCAAGGGCAGCCTCCACAGCGGCATTGTCACGCTTTGCGCGGAGGTCTTTGAGGCGTGCCACCTGGCTCTCGCGAACCTTGGTGTTGTCCACGTCAAGAATCTCGATGGGATCCTCGTGGTCAAGCACGAACTCGTTGATACCGATGATTTTCTCGATGCCGGAGTCGATGCGGGCCTGCTTGCGTGCAGCGGCCTCCTCGATGCGGAGTTTGGGGATGCCGGTCTCGATGGCCTTTGCCATACCGCCGAGCTCCTCCACCTCCTGGATATGCTTCCAGGCGGAGTGTGCGATCTCGTTGGTGAGCGACTCTACATAGTAAGAACCGGCCCAGGGGTCAACGCTCTTGCATACGGAGGTCTCTTCCTGGATGTAAATCTGAGTGTTACGGGCGATACGCGCACTGAAGTCGGTAGGCAGCGCAATTGCCTCGTCAAGGGCGTTGGTGTGCAGTGACTGGGTATGACCCAGGGCAGCGCCCATCGCCTCGATGCAGGTACGTGCCACGTTGTTGAACGGATCCT
>CAMKTW010000019.1 GCA_946415795.1 uncultured Bacteroidales bacterium | reverse complement strand
GCATCACATACATTGTTGAATAAGGTCCGCGAAGGTTGGGGGCGATACCTGCAGCATAGTTCAGGTGCTCCATATCTTCGAGATCCTTTGCTGTATAGAGTCCTTTGACGTCTATCTTTTCCGGGGTGTGCCAGAGTTCTTCCTGACCCTTGTTGCAGCCGCATTCGGCAGCCTTTGCACCCTTGAATTCTATATCTTTGAAATTCGGTCTCATAGTGATAATCTTTTAGAGTTCCTCGATACCCATCATTTTCTGATATTCCTTGAGGGTTTCAAGGACGTTGCACCTGATGTTGATGTAGTTCATAATGCCCTTTGCCTCGAGTTCCGGACGGCATTCAGGGTCGCCGGCCACAACCACGACGGCTTTGTCGCCGATTGCCTGGGCAATCTGGGGTACTGCCTCGGCATATTCGTCATCTGCAGAGCAGGCAACCACGATGTCGGCCTTAGCCTCCAGCGCGGCCTTTACTCCCTCTTCGATGGTGCTGAAGCGGTTGTTGTCCACCACCTTGAATCCGGCCACCGCAAAGAAGTTGCAGCTGAACTGGGCGCGAGCACGGCACATTGCCAGGTTGCCGAAGGTGAGCATAAACGCCATAGGCTGCCTGCCGCTGCGGTCGGTTGCAAGACGGAGCGCCTCGAATGCCTGGCTGCCGCGGTAAACCTCCAGCGGCTCGGCTTCTTTCTCGCAGCTGCAAGAGGTCTTGCAAGCGCCGCGCTTCACGATTTCCGGAGTAATCTCTTCGCCGGCCTTCTCCAAGAAGTTGGGGTACTGGTTGCTTCCGAGGATAGTTTCGCGGCGGCGTGCGATGTTGAGGTCGCGTTTTGCTGCCACATCTTTGATGGCGGCCTGGATGCTGCCGGCCTTGAAGGCTGCAGTGTAGCCGCCCTGCTCCTCTACACCCTTGAAGATATTCCAGGCGGAGTTCATAATGGAAGCGGTGAGATTCTCGATATAGTAGCTGCCGCCTGCAGGGTCGACAACCTTGTCAAAGTGAGCCTCCTCCTTGAGGATTGACTGTACGTTGCGCGCCATACGGTTGGAGAATTCGCCCGGCTTGCGGTAAGCGTGGTCAAAGGGGAGTACCTCTATGGAATGCACGCCCGCGATGGCAGCCGACATAGCCTCGGTAGTGTCGCGGAGCATATTTACGTAAGAGTCATAGACTGTCTGGTTCCAGCTGCTGGTCACTGCGTGGCTCTGGATCTTTTGTGCGCAGGGGCACTCGACGCCGTATGCCTTTGCAATGTTTGCCCACAGTACGCGGGCTGCGCGGAACTTGGCGATCTCAAAGAAATAGTTGCCGCTGATGGCGAAGGTGAACTTGATGCGCTTAGCAACCTCTTCTGCAGCGAGGCCGCGCTCTGTGAGGGCTGCCATATATTCGCTGGCGACCGCCATGCCGTAGCCCAGCTCCTGGCTGATGCTGCTGCCGGCGTTGTTGAAGTCATAGGCCTGGACATTGATTACGCGGATGCGTGGATATTCTGCCACAGCCTTTACGCACTCTGCGAGCTTGTCAAGGGCATCCTCGCAAATATGGCCCTTCACAGTGAGTGCGTGCAGGGGGCTGAAGTCGAACGATGCGCGGATGTCTTCTTTTGCGACGCCCTGCTTAGAGGCCACCTTCAGGAAGCTGGCAATCAGCGGGAAGGTCTTGCCAGCACAGCAACCGGTAAAGTTGATTTCAACGGCGGCGATGGAGATATCTTTAAGCAGGGTCTCCATCTCTGCATCGGTGAGGCCTTTCTTGCCGTCAACCTTGAATCCGAGCGAGTTGACACCCTTCATCAGGCCGTCCAAGGCAAGAGCGTTAGCCTTTTCGGGACCCTCGCACAAGCAGTAATCCTGACGGATCAGCCATTCATTGTTGTTCTTGACGCCGCGGACAAACGGAAACTGGCCCGGTTCGCTGTCCAGGAACTTGATTTCAGAAAGATTCTCCGCACGGTAGTACGGACGAACCGAAAAGCCCTCCTGGGTCTTCCAGACAAGCTTCTTGTCGTAGTCAGCCCCCTTGAGGTCTTTGATTATCACCTCTTCCCACTGCTCGGTGGTCACCGGGGGGAATTCGGCAAACAGTTTTTCGGACATGATAATGGTTTGTTTTTATTAGTTTGTTTTGAACTTGTATGTAATTTTTGAGAGATCTTCATTGGCTTTTGCCACCTTGCTTTTAAGCGATTCCTTGAAAGCGACCATCTTGGCCATATATTTCTCATCGCCTGCAGCCAGAATCTGCATTGCAAAGATGGCGGCGTTTTTGGCCCCGTCCAGCGCCATCGTGGCCACGGGGATGCCGCCGGGCATCTGCAGTATGGAGAGTACAGAATCCCAGCCGTCCATGGAGTTGGAAGATTTCACGGGGATGCCGATTACCGGCAGGGGTGTGGAGGCTGCAATCACCCCGGGGAGATGTGCTGCACCGCCGGCGGCGGCAATTATAACCTTCACCCCGCGCACGTGCGCATTGCGGGCAAACTGCGCGACCTGTTCAGGGGTGCGGTGCGCGCTGAGGGCATTGATCTCAAAGGGGATTTCCATCTCGTCAAGGAAGTCAGCAGCTGGCTTCACTACGGGCATATCAGAAACACTGCCCATAATTATGCTTATAACCGGAGTCATCGATTATTTGTTTTTAAGAATACAAAATTAGTCTTAAATTCGCACATTCACAAAACCAAATTGACCTCTTTCAGGATGGAATCAATCAGAATCAACGGAAAGGACTTTGTGCCCTATATATCAAACGATAAGATAATCGCAGCTGTGGACAAGGTGGCTGCGGAGCTGAACAACGATTTCTTTGGCAGCGGCGTCACTCCGGTGATTCTTTGCGTGCTCAACGGCTCCATCATTTTCTGCGGGCACCTGATGCCCAGGCTCAAATTTTCGTGCGAGCTGGCGTCCATCCGCCTCAAGTCCTACGAGGGGACTAAGTCCACGGGCGATGTCAAGGAGGTGATAGGTCTCGACATCGACCTCTCGGGCCGTACGGTAATTATCGTGGAGGACATTGTTGATACCGGCGCCACCATCGAGTCGCTCGTAAGCCAGCTGAAAGAAAAGGGGGCAGTTGACGTTCGCATCTGCACCTTCTCCCTCAAGACTGACGTCTATAAGCGCAATATCAAGATAGACTATATGGGGATGGAGATTGCAAACAAGTTCATCGTGGGCTGGGGCCTGGATTATGACCAGATGGGCCGCCAGCTTGCCGATATCTACATTTTGAAAGATCAATTGGAATAGCCATGAATTATTATGTACTTTTTGGCCCTCCCGGTGCTGGCAAGGGCACATTTGCAAAACTTTTGGTGGAGCATAAAGGATATTATCATATATCCACAGGCGATTTGCTCCGAAAAGAGATCGCCGCCGGCACTCCTCTCGGACTCGAGGCCAAAAGCTTGATAGAGAAGGGCAACCTTGTTCCTGACGAGGTGGTTTGCGGGATGATCCGCTCAGAATTTGGCGCCAATGCAGGTGTCCGCGGCTTCCTGCTGGACGGTTTTCCCCGTACTGTTGCCCAGGCCGAGGCTCTGGATAAGATCCTGGCAGATATGGGCGCAGAACTCACCCGGGTGGTATCCATCTATATCACAGACGATGAGGTCCGCCGCCGTATCAAAGGGCGCGCGGCGGTAGAGAACAGGGCAGACGATGCTGATGACGAAATCATCACCACCCGCATAAGGAACTACCACGAAAAAACAGAACCTGTGATTAACTACTACAAGGCCCAGGGCAAATATTTCGAAGTTGTTGCCGATGGTACCATAGAGCAGAACTACAAAAAGGTAGAAGTCCTTATAGATTAGTTTTCTCCAGACAGCAAAAAACCCGGTCGAACAGGCCGGGTTTTTTATTAGACGGAATTGTCAGTCTTTGCTGGTGTCAATTACAGCAAAGAACTCGCCTCGTTTGAGCAGGCGGTAGAGGTCGCCGTTGGGGTGTTCGAACAGCAAGTACTGCAGGGTGGCCTCTTTGAAAGAATTCGGTCTCCAGCTGCCATATACAAACACGTGGCCGTCATTATCGGCCGCCATAGACATTATCATAAGTGCGGCGTGGCCGTCCTGGTCAATAAGCGGGCCGTGGTCCTTGATTTCGCGGTGCAGTCCCCCTTCAGTGAGCGAGATGCTGCGCAGATGGATTTTGCGCTCTACATATTCAGGACTGCCTGGATCGATCTCGCGCTCATCCTCGCTGAATATGGTGCGGGCGTCTTCAAGGTCTTCATATTGGCAGAAATAGAGACGGTCGCCGCCGACTGCGGTCTCGAAATAAGATGAGCCGATATAGGCAACGGGTTCGAACGCAGCGCCGGAGGCTATATCCTTTGTGGGGTCAAAAATCCACAGACGCTCGTCGCCGCCGCCAAGGGTACCCTGTATGAAATAGCACTTGTCGCGGCCGGGGAAGGGGCTCAGCCAGGTCCAGGCGCGCTGCTCGTTGCGTGCCTCGGATACGGGTGTCCCGTCTATGAGCTGGCCTTTGGGCAACACGTTGTCATAGGTCGTGATGCTGTCGGATCCAGGATTATAGCAATACAGATTGCCAAAGTCGTTTTCATAGGAATAGTTCCTTTTCCAGAGAGTGAACCACACATTGCTGTCCTTGTCCACAAAGAACCAGAAAGAGGCGCCCAGACGGCCGTCCACTACCTTGCCGCAATCCTTTTTCTCTCCGGTGGCGATATCTATGCTCATCAGGTGGCATCCGTCCTCCTTGTAGATTTCCGGCACGAAAGGCACGCTGAAAACATACAGTTTCTTAAGTATAGGATCCACGGCTATGGCAGAATATATGGAGTAACGGGGCTTTACGATGCCAAAGTCGCGGAACTCACCTGTAGCCATCTCATAGCCGAACACGTGCGCGCCGGGGTAAGCCTCGATACCCTCTTTCCAGTAGTTGGAGAGGTGGGTGCAGAAATAGAGCCAGCCGTCACATTCCACAATGGGACTGTGGATTTTGCCCTGTTGGAACGGCAGGTCCTGCTCGCCGCACTGATATGTCATATCCTCCACCAGCATAGTGTGGCGGTATGTGCGCGGGTCAAATTTGTGGAAACCGGCGCCGTGGCTCTTGGCGTGAGTGGATGAGCCAAAGTAGCAATTGCCGTCGCTTGCCACGGCCATACCCTGCCACTGGCCGTCCCACTCCTTGCATATCTTGTTCATCGATATGGAGTAGATTTTGTTTTTCATAGCCTCGGTGTCGGGCTCTACGGCCTCTGTGGCCGCTTTTTTCTCCTGGCAGGAAACAGACATGACTGTGACGATGGCGGCAGCCGCCGCGAAAATGAATTTTTTCATATTATTGACGTTTTTCAGTTATCAGGTTACGGTCGCGAAGAGCCTGGATACCCTCCTCCCAGTTGCCGCCGCCTGCCCACATATAGTATGAGAAATAGGTGGTGTTGTGGCGGAAAATCTCCATCCAGGGTTGCAGTTCGCAGTAGTAGAAGCGGGTGTCGCGATTGCGCGGGTGGTTGTGCCACATATGCAGCGTGAAAGGCTGGTCCACAGGGAAGGCGCCTGCAAAATAAATGTCCTCCACTGTGTCATAATCCACGTTCCAGCCCTCTACGGGGAAGAGGAACTTGCCCCAGTAGTCGGAGCGGTCCATCACATAACCGCTCAGGCCGTCCTTCTCGGGTACGATTATGCGGTCCTGCTCGTCGTGCTCCTTGCCGACCTCCAGGATCGGCTGGGGGCCAAGCACATTGAATTCCGGGTTGACCATATCCAGCGCAAAGCGGATGCTCAGCAGCGGGGTGTCGCCGTACAGGGTGAAAACCTTCTCTATGGTGTTGCCAAAGTAATCGGCCACCATCCTCACCTCTGCATACTCTCCGCCATCCTTGATCACTTCGCAGTCATAAACTTTGTGGGTCTCCACGCTCGCCTGGCCAAGGAAATCCTCAAATCCGCCAAAAGGCCAGAAATTACGCTTGCGGTAAGGCCGTTCAGGGTCGTAAGGCTCGTTTGGCCAGTTCTTAAACAGGACATTGTCGTCCTTCTCTTTCACATAATACTCCATAACACGCGCGCCAATAGCCAGCAGCATCACGCGCACCTTGCTGTTTTCCATATAAACCTCGTCGATGCCGTCGCCGTTTACATCCTCTTTCCAGAGCCTGACGGCGTCTTTATCCTCCTCTCCGATGCCCAGCTGAGTCACTGCAGATGCCCCTTGTGACGAGGCGACCGCAATATAATTGCCCGGCTCCAGCTTGAGGTCAAAGCCGGTTCTTTCACTGGCGTCCTTATCCAGCCTGAGGGTCTTTGTCTGTTGTAAGACAGCGTTATCCGGGTCATCCTTACGACTCACCTTCAGGGATACCTCTATCTGGCCGCCCTTTGTGAAGTTATACACCGATACGGGGAATCCGCAGCCGGAGGTGGTGCCATAAAGCAGCTTATGGGTTGCTACAGCCTGCGGCATATCCATCTCTGCAAGTGTTTTCTTGGAAGATTTGCCCCAGTCATAATTTATGGTAATGGCGCTGCGGCGGCCCATCGCTTCCGGTTTGGGCGCCAGTTTCACGGAAATGGTCTTGACGCCGCCGGCGGGGATGCTGACCTTTGCGGGGACGCTGCCGGCAAAAGCGGCGCCGGGTGGCAGTGTTACAGCAAGTTTCCCTTTTACAGCATCGCTGCCAAAATTCTGGAGTGATATGTCCAGGGTGGAGCCATCCACGGTTGCCTTTATGCCAATCTGGTCACCGAAGTAATTCTCCAGGAAAGCACGCTCTATCATCATCAGCTCGACCGGTTCGCGGAATTGTGCGTCACCCATCACTGCAAATTCCTCCACTGCCGACTCTATTGCTACTTCGTGGCGGTCCATAATGGCTTTCCACATTGCCTCGCGGTTGAATTGCCCGCACTTGGGGATAAAGAGTACCATAGGGTTGGTGGCGCCGTCTGCGACATTCCCGTTGGTGATTACGAACGGTATGGAGCAGGTGTCCACAATCTCTTTGTTGCCGGCAGAGGCGTAGTAGCCGTTGTAAAGTGAGGTTCCCGTGCCCGCGTAGTCTCCCCAATCCTGGATAGGTCGGAACAGGTAGCCGCCGCGCGCGTCGCGTTCCCTGGCATATTCATACTGGTTGTCTTTCAGAAGCTGCTCCTGGAACCCCTCCCAGTCGCGGCAGTCATACAATGAATGAGTGCCCACGGCGGCCTCTATGCCCGATGCAGACTCTGTAACCCAACGCTCCAGCTCCGGCTTTATGAGCCTCTCGTACTCTCCGCTGAAAACAAACCAGCTGTTGCCCTCGTTCATCCCGGCGGCCATAGTCTCTATAGGGGTCATAGGGCTGCAGGTCACGGTGCGGATGTCGGTCTTTACCCCAAACCAGCCGCGTTTCATATCATAGGTATCCACCAGAGCCTGTGTGGAAGCAATCAGCTCCTTGAGACGGGCCAGGTCTGCCGCGGATCCCACCGCCGCGTACAGATGCTTGCCGCCGCTGCGCAATTCAAACGCATCCAGCGCGTCAAGATGCCCGTGGGTCTGGTAGCTTGGTGCAATATATGTGTATTCGGGTGCCTTCCCGGCCAGGTTCTTGCCAAGGCCAGACTCCTTTTCAACGAATGCAAGCACGCTGCCGGCGTTCCTGAACGCGCTCATCAACTCTCCCTCAGACGGATTATCCAGTATCTCATATTCATTGTTCAACAATCCCGCCAGAAAGCCCTCCTGCATCCGCAACCCGGGTATGCCAAGATCCACGGCCATATCGCGCTGACGTTGCTCCAGCACTTTGGCGGCATCCGGCACAGCGATTTTGCTCAGGTTGCCGCTGCGCACCTGCCTGGAATAGTTGCTGTTCCACCAGTTGGTGTAGCCGCTCCAGGCTATCTCGCTGGCTGCAGGAGCATTACCTTCTCTGGCAACCGTCTTGAAAGAATCGGCGCCGCGGCATCCGGCAACAATGGCCGCAAGAGTTGTAATTGTACTGATAAAAAAGAAGATACGTTTCATTGGACAATAATAATACGATACACAAAGATAGGCTATATGCATTTGTTTTACAACCCTTTTTTTATTCGCATAAATTAGGTAAATTTGCATATAGCAATGTGTTATTATGGGACTTTTTATAAAACAGGCGGTTATAAAGTCGCTGGACAAGAAGAAGGTCGTGACAAGCTATCTGCTCACCGCCCTCTGTCTGGTGTTTATTATCCTTAACGTGGCGGCCTTTATGTTCTTCCCCCGCATAATGTCGCCCCTTGCGGTGGTCGTCTCAAACGCCGTCACCGTGGTGCTGATGCTATTTGCAATCCGGCCAATCAATAACCTGATCCAGAATGAGTTCGGCAAGAAAGCGCACGAACTTCTGCAGCGGGAGCGCGAAGAGAAGCAGTTGCAGGACCAGCTGACTGCGCTGCGTGCGCGCAACCGCGAGCTGGAGAGCCGCATAGATACTTGGAGCCAGACCGTCGGCGCCCCTGCCGATCTGCAGCTTACATTCAAGGTGGAGACGATGACCTACGACAAGACGGGCTATGTAGTCAAGGAGGAGCCGCTGGAGCGTTTTCTGGGCGATCCTGCCTACAAACTGCCGGACCGCAAGTTGATGATAGACCGCATCGCAACCTGGGTTAACGACCGTCTCCATCCCGGTGCAAAGAAGGTGCTATACATAGGCAAATACTATGTGAAGGCCTCTATCGGCATAGATATGACAAAGATAAAATACGCGGTGGGCGAGGGGGGTGCCCTGACTCTATACGGTGTGAAATTCACCAAGTTGAACGACCTGGCCATAAAGCGCGACGACGGCGACGTAAACCTCTGCTGGCTGATAAACGACGACGGAGAGAATGTATCTGTCAATCAGTCTGAACTTTACACTGACTTTGTGAAGGTGTACGCCAGCAACCGGGCAAAAGAGACAGAGGCTGCGCTTGAGGGGGAGGTCGAAACCCTCTGCCATAACTGCACAGAGGCTTTCCGCACCAATCTGGCGGCCCGATTCCCCGGCATCTCCTTCTGCGACTCAATTGAAGGGACAGATGCCTCCTGGTACTCTCTGAAGGAGAACTTTGGCAACGAGAGGGTGCGAAGCGTCGCCACCAATATCCTGCTGATGGCAGATGCCCTGGGAGAATATATCTCAGGTGCAGAAAGGATGCTCGAAAATAAATGACTATTATAATAGGTGTACCGTAATTAACCTATTTTGAAGGGGATGAGAGTAAACATTTTATTGAAGATGCTTGTTATTTCAAAAATAATTACCATATTTGCGGTTAAGTATAATGACCTTAAAGGCAAAAAACGAAAATTATCATATTAAAAAAAGACTATGAAAAACAAGAGTTTATGTATGTTGATAGTGGCCTTGGTGCTTTCTAGCGGCGTTGCTAATGCACAGAAAGTAAGCAAGACCGACAGTGAAGTTGAGTTTAAATCCCACGTGGATCTTCAGCTGATGGGTGGCGCCGGCTACACTATTGCTGAGGGAAACTATCTCCAGATGTTCTCTCCGGCTGCGGCACTCAACCTTGGTTGGCAGATTACTCCGACCTTTGGCTTGCGCCTTGGTGGTACCGGCTGGCAGGGTAAAGGTACCGCACTCAGTGCCCAGGGCATCGAGAACTATGCGTTCAAGTTTGCCCAGGGTTCTTTGGACCTCACTTTTGATTTGGCCAACCTCTTCGGAGGCTACAGGCACGACCGTGGTTTCAGCCCGTACCTGTTTGTCGGTGGCGGTGCTGCCTATGGTTTTGACAACGGTGCGAACAATGTGAAGTCGGTCAATCCCAGCGAGTACTTCGCTTACCTGTGGGCTAAGAACCTTATCACTCCGGTGGGCCGCGGTGGTATCGGCGCCAACATCCGTTTGACCGATGCCCTGGCTATTATGATTGAGGCTAACGCCAACGTGCTCAACGACCATTTCAATTCCAAGAAGGCCAACAATCCTGACTTCCAGTTCAACTGTCTGGCTGGTTTGAAGATCAATCTGGGTAAGGCATACACCCGCACCCCGGCTCCCGTCGTTGTAGATAACAGCGCTGCTGAGCGTGAGGCTGCCCGTCTTGCTGCAGAGAAGGCTGCCGCAGAGAAGGCTGCTGCAGAGAAGGCTGCCGCTGAGAAGGCTGCCGCAGAGAAAGCTGCTGCTGAGAAGGCTGCCCGCGATGCTGCGATGCAGCAGATCTGCACCTTCTTCGAGAGGGATTCCTTTGTGATTCTCCCCGCAGAGGCTAAAAAGCTCAACGACTATGTAGAGTGGCTTAAAGAGAACCCTAACGTAAACATCTCTCTTACCGGTTATGCAGATGTTCAGACTGGCAGGCACAAACACAATATGTGGCTCAGCGAGAACCGTGCAGCCGTAGTTAAGGATTTCCTGGTAAACGCAGGCATCAGCGAAAGCCGCATCACCACAGACTTCAAGGGTGACACAGTTCAGCCTTTCGCAGAAAACGACAAGAACAGGGTTACAATTTCCCTCGTGACAAAATAATTATCTTCAACAGAAGAACAATATAATCAATAATACAATTTAAATTCCTTTAATTTTCAAATCAATTATGAACAAGAAACTCAAATTCTTCATTGCTGGCATGGCTCTCGTAGTCGGCCTCGCAAGTGCTGTGTCCTGCCAGGACTACAGCCAGGATCTGGATAACTTGAATCAGAAGGTATCCGATCTTACTAGCAATGTAGCAACTCTTCAGAAGACAGTTGACGATGGTAATGTTATCACCAACGTGCAATCTACCGATGAAGGCGTAGTAGTTACTCTTAGCGGTAACGGTGGGTCATTTACTATTAAGAATGGCACTAACGGTACTAATGGTAAGGACGGTAAAGACGGTGAAGACGGTAAGTCTCCGGTGCTCACCATTGGTGAAAATGGCAACTGGTTTATTGACGGTGAAGACACCGGCAAAGCTGCTCAGGGTGACAAAGGCGACAAGGGCGACAAAGGCGACTCCATCTCTTGGAAGATCGAGGACGGTATGTTCGTTGAGTACAAGAATGGTGAGAAGACCGGTAACACCGAGACCTTCGCTGAGGCTGGCCTGATGTATGCTGTTTGGACCTCCGAAGCCCTCACTTTCTACAACGTTGAAGGTGCAGACGCTCCCGTTGTCATCAACCTCCTCGCTGCTCTCAAGAGCCTCGATTACGTAGCTACCAACCCTTACGAGAAGAACGATGTCGGCGTAGGTTTCTACGATGAAGGCTTTGGCGTTGTTCCTATGTACATGCTCAAAGGTTACGATCCTGCAGCTGGTCTCGCTGTTAAATATGTTTCTAACAAGCCTGTTATCAGCTTCCGCGTAAATCCTGTTAACGCTAACCTCAAGGGTGCTGAGTTCAGCTTCGTTGACCGTCAGGCTATGGTTACCAAGGCTACTGGTGATGGTAACAATGAATTTGTAGGCAGCATCGTAGCTAAGAACGATGTTCTGGGTATCGCTCCTAATGCTGGTGAGCTCTTCGCTAAGATTAAGGTTAAATCTTATAAGGGTGCCGGATACGCTCAGCGCAATGACGATACCCCGATTGACAAGATGAACCTCGTGGCTCTCAAGGCTGTCGTTGCTGGTGACAACAGCGCAGAAGAGATTGTTTCTGACTTCGCTATGGTCGAGGCTTACGACATGACTGAGTTCAAAGTTTACAACAAGCTTTCAGGTGAAGAGTTCTATCCTTGCAGCGGAGTTACCAATAAGTGGACCGACAGCGATGCTGATGTTAAGGCTATTGTTGGTAATCCCGATGAAGAGGATAAGTACCCTGCCAATATAGAGTTGGTTTACAACAAGGAAATCAATATCTTTGATTATCTCCAGACCAAGGGCCTTCGTTGGGTTGGGAAGTGGACTGACCTCCCTGACGTATATGCCGATGGTGTTTCTTACACTGTTAAGTTACTTGAGAACTATATCTCTACTACTGCTGAGAAGACTAACCAGCAGAAGTTCGTCAACTTCAACGAGCAGACTGGTATCTTGAACGTTAAGGACGAGTTTGGTGTTTCCGCTATCGGTCGTACTCCCGTCCTCAAGGTTCAGGTTAAGTACGAGGGTCTGATTCTCGCTGAGGATTACATCAAGGTTAAGATTGTCTATGACGAGATCAAGCCTACTATTTATCCTGAAGGCTTCTCTGGTGAGATCAACTATGAGGATATCAACAGCACTGTATTTGGTGAGCACGGTAATGGTTCCCTGGTATGCGAGTACACTTGGGATCAGTTCAATAAGAACGTCCTCAATGCAGAAGGTGTGAAACTCTCTTACGAGCAGTTCAAGATCCAGTACGATGTTGAAAACGTAGAGATTGTTTATCAGCCCGCAGATGCGTCTGTCGTTGCAGTTGCAAACTTCGAGACCGGCTCTGACGACGAGCATGCTACCTCTCTGTTCACAATCACCGTATTTGACACTATCAATGAGAACGCTTCTGGTTCTGTCTTCTTCACGATTACCCCTTACGATAAGCACGAGTATTCTACTATCGTTATCGAGGGCTCTTACAAAGTTAACCATCCTAACCACGGTTGGGTAGAACTCAGCGATTACTACAAGGTTGATGAGAATACTGTTCAGGTTAAGGGTAGAATGAACGGCTGGCACAAACGTTACCAGATGTACTCCGAGCTTAAGGAGCACTTCAAAGGTGAGTTTGCTGGTTGGACTGCACCTGGCAACCACAGTGCAATCTCCTTCTCACTGCCTGGCAATCAGACTGGTGCTGTTATCAACAGTGGTAACGATATGTATGAGGCTTCTATAGAGCTTACCGATTACCTCACTGCTGACAAGACTTACACTGTTCGTCAGTCTATGACTCTTGACAATGGCAATGTATGCACCAAGGATTACAATGTGAAGTTCGCTATGCCGTTCAAGGCTGCAGCTCCTGCAATTGAACTTCCTACTGAGATGAATCCTGCATACTATGGCATCCTCACCGTTGACGGTACCGATGGTATCATCATCAGCGAGACCAAGGAGACTAATCCTGCAGTTGTTTACAACGCTAAGACTGTCTCCGACGAGCTTGCAGCTGCTCAGGCAGTATACGGTGGCTTGACCTTCGACGTTGACAGCATTGAGCTCCTCACCGCTGATGGTAAGGAACACCTCGATGACGCTCGTCTGACCGTAAATGAGGCTGGCGTGATTAAGTGGGACAACCACGGCGCAGCTCTGCAGGAGCCGTTCCTGGCTAAGTACCGCGTAACCTACTACGTTCTCTCCGGCAACGAGCCTTTCACCAACAAGCTCTGCAAGTTGGTAGTTACAGGTGACATCACTTGCCTCCCTACTGAGAAATAAATCTTAGAAATCTCATATAAAAAAGGACCGGCCCACATTGGACCGGTCTTTTTTTTGTCAGTTACTACTAATCAATAGTGTCGGCAGAAGCCTTAGCCTGGATGCCATACCCCCATGTCCTCTATATGTTCGGCTTTTATTCTGCCGGCATATGCTTCGCGACTGCAATGCTTCTGGCAATCGCGGGATGCTTCCAGAGCACCGCTACGCTGCACTCTGTCAGCATAAGCTGAATCCCGCGCCCCCAGATCATTTATGATACTGGGGCGCTGCCCCAAACCCCACCGCTCCAGCCTTGCTATTGCACAATTCAACCCTGCCGGCTTGCGCTATCGCCTGATGGCGATACTGCCTTATATCTAAACCTCACAAAGTGGGGTGAGATATTGCCAGAAGCATTCAGTCAGCTACGTTATATAGCCGGCAAAATGTCCGTTGCTTGAAAATGTCGAAGCGGTTTGAGTGTGATAGTCGTTTTTTATCTACGCAATCATCGGCTATTTCTGTCCGAGCATTTGCCGGCCTGTGGAACCCAAGGCCGTCTTCTGCCAGAATAAGTATGACGGTGGTTTACGCCGCTTCCAGTATTGTGGTCAATCGCTTGGTCAAAGCCGAGTTTGCCACGCTGGCCATTGCACACAACATCAGCAAACCCGCCAAACTGAAGCACGTGGATACCCCACTGAATGCATTCTGAGACGGGGTGACGTGCTTTAAGCGACGATATCCTCCTCTAAAGCACGCGAGGGTGCCCCTGATAGTGCTCTGAGGCCACTTGTCGTGCTCTAGTTGGGTGGATTGTCCGCTTCCGACCAAAGAAAAAGAGAGTGACCATAATAGTCACCCTCTCTGTTTTATAAGAGTGTAATTAGACGACTTTATTAGAAGATAAATGCTGCACCTGCGGTGAGGCGGTTACGCTTAAGAACGTCGTCACCTTCTTTGATGCGGTTAAGCATACCAAAGTCATAACCTACTGTGAGACGGACTCTCTTGGCAACTTCTGCACCTATGCCACCGCCAAGCATAATGTCAAAACGGTTGTATTCACCTTTTTCGTAGTTATTTACTTTGCTTTCTTCACCTTCAAAGCCAAGTACTTTGCCGGTGACCTTTGTGGTTGAAGCGATGCCAATGTTTGCAGTGGGGCCGCCATACAAGAACATCTTGAATGTGGGTGCAAGAGGAAGAGAGAGGCTCAACTGGAGAGGGACATTAACGTAGTGCTCTGTTGTCTTGCCACTTACAGATGCTAATGAGCCGAAACTAAAGCCGTCTTTAGCAGTTAAGAACTCATAGTAGATACCCGGGTTCAGGCTGAGGAAGGGCAAAATCTCTGCAGTGTATCCAAAACCGGCGTAGAAGCCGTTAGCGGTGCTGGCAGTTTTGTTGAACTTCTGGGTGGACTGAACATAACCTGCACCAAAAGACTGTGCGAATGCGGTGG
>CAMKTW010000018.1 GCA_946415795.1 uncultured Bacteroidales bacterium | reverse complement strand
ATACAACACCTCGTACCGGATGCCTACCTTTACCGAACTCTACTATTCGGTGGGAGGGCACAAGGCCGATCCCGGTCTTAAGTCAGAAAAGCTTCATTCACTGGAGGGCGGGGCCAAGTTCCTCACAACCGGCGTGCGTGCCGTGGCCACGGTCTTTTACAACCGCGGCTATGATATGATTGATTGGATAATGGACACCAGTGAAGGAGAAGACGCACAGTGGAAGAGCGTGAATCACACTGTTTTGAACACCTTGGGGCAGGAAGTGACACTGCGGCTGACACTCCCGGCCTTGCTGCGGCTTCGCGACTTCCCCGTCCGCGAGGTCAATCTCGGATACAGCCACATCAGCCAGAGCAAAGCTTTGGAGGAGGGCTACCGGAGCCTCTACTCGATGGAATATGTCCGGCACAAATTTACAGCCGGCACCGACATCAGAATCTGGCGCGGCCTTACCGGAAACCTGTCTTGCCGATATATCGACCGCGCGACCGAATCCGAACTGATAAAGCCCTACTGGCTGCTGGATGCACGCCTGGGCTATGATGCCGCACATTACAACATATATGTGCGGTTCAACAACCTGCTGAACCGCACATACTATGACTTTGGGGATATCCCCCAGCCCGGCCTCTGGTTTATGGCCGGCATTACCTGTAATTTACACCGCTGACACCGTGACGGGCAGATAGTGTTCGTCATACAGGAGGTGGCACTTGCCTCAAAGAAACCGTGGCACTATGCCTGTTCCCACTGGTTGCGGATAAGCTCCACTGCAGCCGGGGTGGTAACGGCGGGGTCGCCTATGCTGCCGCACTCGAGGCTGATGTACTTGTCGTAACCCATCTCCTTGAGGGCACGGAATCCATCCACATAATTATCGACATCGCCGTCTTCGCCGGGATTGCAGCGGTTTGCACGGCTTGCAATGTGAATGTGCTGCAGATAGTCGCGGGCAGACATCAGCGCAGCATAGTCGCTGGTCTCCTCCTGCATATGCCAGAAATCACCCATACACTTCACTCCGGCGCTCTTGGAATCGCGGCAGATAGCTGCTGCGGCAGAAACCAGGCGGAGATAGAAACATTCGCGGCGGTTGAGCGGCTCGAGGATGACGGTGGTGCTGCATTTAACGGCAAACTCGCCAAGCTCGTGCAGCTCGTTGCACAAATAATCGTATGTCTCCTGGTTGTTGGGTTTGCACGGTTCCTGACGGGAGAATGCAGGCACCATAATGACGCCTGTAGAGCCAATCGCCCCGGCAGCCTCCACAATGCGGCGCATAGAGGTGTCAAAAGCCTCTTTCTGTACCGGATCGTCGGCAAGGATAAACCCCTCGAAGCCGGCGCAGATTGCAGAAATCTTGAGGTTGCGCCCTTCGATTGCCTTTGCTATAGCATCGTAATCATTTACGAGGTCCCACCCGCCCGGTTCAAAACCGGTAACGCCAAGAGATTCGCAATAGTCCATCTTCTCTGCATAGCTCTCACCGATTGCCTTTCCGCTCTGGAATGAGATATTCAGGACAGCACCTGTGTCGGCCTTTTTCTCAGCGCTGCAGCAAGAGGCCAGAAGCGTGGGAGCCGCAGCCACTGCAGCCGCTCCGAAAAGGGAGGTTTTAAAGAATTCTTTCCTGTTCATAGCGCTTATTCTTCTGTATTGTTATCGCCGGGAACTGCTATTACTGGATGCTGCACGGCATCGAGAGTGCACAGGTTCAGTGCATCGGGCTCGCCGGGGAGGAAGTCCATATCCATACCCATAATCTCGTCCCAGGTGATGGTCTTGCCTGTGTAGGCAGCCTCACGGCCCATAACGCCCGCCAGGGTTGACATCGCTGTCTCGGTGGCCTGGGCTATGCCCTCTCCCTTGCGGATATGGTTGATAAGATCCACGTGCTCGAGCACATAAGCGCTGTACTGCTTGTAGTTGGCCTCTTCCGCCTTGGTATCATACTGCCACAGCAAGTTGCCGCTGTAATCGCGGATAGCGCCGTCCTCCGAATTCCACCACCCCTTGGTACCGCGGACAACCTCGCTCACGTTGTTTGAACAACCGTTGATCTGGCGGGACATAGAGTGCAGGTGCACGCCGTTCTCGAACTCGAAATCGATGGAGAAATTGTCGTACTGGTCGCCGGTAACGCGTCTCTGACGGCTTCCGAAACCTGTCGCCTTGATTGGGTGGGCACCACCCATCATCCACATAAAGACATCGATATTGTGTACGTGCTGCTCCACGATGTGGTCACCTGAGAGGAACTTCCAGTTGACCCAGTCGCGGATAGCCCATTCCATATCGCTCCAGCCCTTCTCACGCTCGCGATACCAGAGCATACCCTGGTTCCAATATACGTTACCGCCGGTGATTTCACCAATCATACCTTGCTGAATCTTTTCAAACCCGGCCACGTAACCGCGCTGATGGTGACGCTGGGTACCGGTCACTACAGCCAGCTTTTTGGCCTGAGCCTGCTTGGCAGCCTTGATCACAGTACGGCAACCCTTTGCATCAACCGCTACCGGTTTCTCAAGGAATGCGTGGACACCTTTGGAAACGGCATATTCAAAATGATAGGGACGGAACAACGGGGGCGTAGTGAGGATTACAACGTCCACACCGCTGTCTATCACCTTCTTATATGCGTCAAAACCCACAAACTTCTGGACTCCGGATACATCGTAACCCCATTCTGTGAGATCCGAGATGGCCTCTTCTATCCTGTCGGCAAACACGTCGCCAAAAGCGGTGAATTTGATGCCAGATGCGGCTTCCAGCATATTTGCAACGGCACCGGTACCGCGTCCGCCGCAACCGACCAGGCCGGCCTTGAGTTCGCGGCCGTCAGCGGCCTTGTCGTCCATAACAGGGATGTAGTACTCTTCGGGGCTGCGCAGGGGGACAATCTTTGCAGATTTGTCACTACTGCAGGAAGAAAGCAGCGGGCTCGAAGCCAGCAGAGCCGAACCGCCCAAAGCTGCGGTACAGCCAAAAAAGTCGCGTCTTGAAATCTTGCTCATATTATATCTGTTTTATTGTTTTATTTCTTCCGGAACTTCGCACACTACGCGGAAGCCGATTCCCTTGATGTCGGAATACCACCAGATACTCTTGGGCACCTGAGGGTCGGTCTTCAACCAGGCGTCGTGCTCTGTATGGGCGCGGGCTGCGCACCGCAGATCGGCGGCATCGGAAAGGTAATAACCACCGCGCACGACATGCTCTTCACCACTGTCAGGACCTTTAGGGTCAACCGCGCCATCGGCCATCTTGCTGTAGGCATCCTCCGCATACCAGTCGGAGCAGTACTCCATCACGTTACCCAGCATATTCTTGAGGCCAAACGGGTTAGCTGCAATCTTGTCGGGCAGGCCGGTGCGGTTATGGCTGTTGAGCGCATAGACCACATTGCTGGCAATCACTGCCGTATCAGCGCCGAACAAGCGTCCTGAGGTAAACTTCTTGGGGTTGCCCTCAAAATAATACGGGGTCGATGTACCGCCACGGGCTGCATACTCCCACTCCGCCTCGGTAGGGAGGCGGTATTTGCGACCGGTCTTGAGCGACAGCCACTGGCAGAAGGTCTCAGCCCCATAGTGAGTCATAGTGATAGCCGGGCGGTCTCCCTTGCCCCAACCCTGGTCGGGCGCTCCGTAAGGAGGCGTGGGGCCGCTGACGGCATCGATATCATCGCGGGTGTTGTTGGCGTATATCTTCTCCGGTGCAGTCCTTCCGGGAGACTGGGTTTCCAGGAAGAACGACCAGTACTGGGTCCAGGTAACTTCAATCTCGGACATAAAGAAGTCCGATACGGTGACTTTGCGCACCGGGCTCTCGTCGGCCTTGTGGAATGGCTCTTTTTCTGGTGAACCCATCTCAAACGTACCGCCGGGGATGGCGATCATGCTAATGGCGCAGACAGTGCCGGGTACCGTTTCTGTGAAGTTCGCAAAGTTTGTCACGGTGGCCGCCTCGGTGTAAGGGTCGATATCCGGCATACTCTCGTCGTTCGCGGAGATATTGTGCCCGTGCCGGTAGTTCGGATTGAAATGGCCCGCATCCAGATGGCAGTTGATACACTGCAGGTTGTAGTCTTTTTCGTGCTCCTCGTAATAGAGGTGGCTTATCAAAGCCTCGTCTGAGATTCCATCAGGGAACAGATTCTGGTGGCACTTCTTGCACGAGGAGTTGTATACTATCTTTGTGGCATAATCCAGCTCTCGCTTCGCCTCCCAGTTTATCTTGCTCTTATCCTTGAAGATATAGCTGAAAACATCCTTCGTGCCCATCCTGGCCTTAGCGATGAAATGCTCGGAAGGAGTGCCGGCGGGCAGGTGGCACTCCGCGCAATCGACAACCACACCGCTGGAGTTACGATAGTGCATGGAGAGCATCCACAGCGAGTCTGCCTCGGTGTGCACGTGGCACGACATACAGCTCTTGTTGGACGAGCTCTTCACATAAAACGAATTGAGCACTATCATCAGGGCAAACCCGGCGACAAAGCCACCCAGCGTGAACCAGACTATTTTTTTATTGCGCATCGTGCAAATTTATCAAACTAAATTGATATTCCGCTATAATTCACTTGAAAAAACGTAATGGCCGCTGCCGACCTCGTGGCGGGTATAGCCCCCTTCAGAGGGGACATATACCTCCGCAGTTGAATTGAACGGAACTTCCACCTCCAGGGTAAAGTGGTTACCGTCCAGCTTCCAGGACGACAGAGCCCAGCCGTAAGGGGTGTTCTGCTCCGCCTTCATATAGGTGAAGCCACCGCCCGGATGGGGCTTGATACATATCTTGCTGAAACCCGGCCCGGCCTCTTTCAGACCTGCAGCCTCGCGGTAGAGCCAATCCCCTATCGCGCCGTAAGAGTAATGGTTGAAGGAGTTCATCCCGTTGTCCGGGATGGTGCCGTCCGGCATCATAGAGTTCCACCTCTCCCAGATAGTGGTCGCCCCCATCTTGACGGGGTACAGCCAGCCGGGATATCCTTCGTGGAGCAGGAGATTGTAGGCCACATCGTCCAGTCCGCAGGCTGTGAGGGCCGTGGTAATATGACTTGTCCCAAGGAAGCCCGTTGTAATATGTCCGTAGCTCTCCACCCTCTCCCTGAGTCTGGCCGCCACCAGCGGACGCATATCCTCCGGAATCATATCGTATGCGAGCGCCACCACATAGGCGGTCTGGGTGTGCGAAACCAGATAGCCGTCGGCGGTCATATATGCCTTGCAGAAAGCCTCCCGGGCCGTTGCCGCCACATCACGGTAGTAAGAGGCATCGTCGCCACGGCCAAGGACAGCCGCAGCATCGGCCATTATGGTGGCCGAATTTGCAAAGTGGCACTGCTGCAGCAGCGGTACGTAAGTCACCGAAGACCGTCCGGCCACATCGTTGTCCACGTCAAAGGCAAGCCAGTCGCCATAGTGCCACCCTGTGTTCCAAAGGCAGCTTTCGCCGGCGGCACCGATAATGTAATCCACCCACTTCTTCATACTGTCATACTGATCCTCAAGCACCTGGGGATCTCCGTATGCCATATACAGCGTCCAGGGGATTATGGTGGCGGCATCGGCCCAGCCGACGTGACCTGCGCCCACAAGGCCGTGCACCATAGGGACGATATCTGTCACCTGTCCGTCGGGCAGCTGGTCAAATGCAAGGTCCTTGAGCCATTTGCTGTAAAATGCATAACTGGCACGGTTGAATGTTGCTGTACGGGCAAAAATTTCCGCGTCGCCGGTCCAGCCCAGACGCTCGTCGCGCTGGGGGCAGTCGGTGGGTATATCCACGAAATTGCCGCGAAGGCCCCACTGTATGTTGCTCTGGAGCTGGTTCACCAGCGGGTTGGAACACTCAAAAACGCCGGTGGCATCCAGGTCGGAATAACGCACGTGAGCCTCTATATCGTCAAGATTTATTTCATCCTTGGGAATACCCTCCAGTTTGATGTAGCGGAAACCGTAGAAGGTGAAACGGGTGGTATAGTCACGCCGCTTCCCGTCACAGATATACTTGCTCTGAGCCTTGGCGCTGCGCAGGTTATGTGTGTAAAAGTTGCCGTTCTCATCCAGCACCTCCGCGTGGGATACGGTTATCTCCTGCCCCGGCTTTCCGGAGTAAGAAAGCACCTCGCTCCCCACCAGGTTCTGGCCAAAATCTATCACAAGCTCCCCCTTAGGGGTCACTATCAGCTCCTTTGCGGGCATCAGTTCGTGGGTCAAAACAGGCTCGCAGGTCTGCGGGGCGAGGTTGTCGTAGCCATAATCCAGAGTCTCGACAGATTTCCACCCGGAGGCGTCGAAAGATGCAGTGCACCACCCTTCCGGCACCTTGCGGGCGTCGAAAGTCTCGCCGTCGTAGATAGTGCTGTGCAGCACGCCGCCGGTCGAGGCCTTCCAGCTGCCGTCGGTAGCCACAACATCCTGAGAACCATCCTTATATGTTATCACAATCTGCCCTATGAAGGCCATCCTGTCACCTTCAAAGTTAAGCTTGTACTGCGTAGGGTCGCTCCACCCCATATTGCTCAGATGCCAGCCGCGGGCAAGTTCCGCCCCGACGACATTCTCGCCGCGCCGTATCATTTCAGTGACATCGTAAGTCTGATACATCAGATGGTGGTTGTAGCTGGTGTAGCCGGGGGCCATATATGCGATGCCTATCTTCTCTCCGTTCAGAAAAGCCTCATACACTCCGTGCGCCGTGAAATATGCAACCGCGCTTTTCACAGGCTTATTTACCTTGAAACTCCCCCTTACCAGCGGCGAAGCCTCGCTCATTGCGGGAGCAATCCACGCCGCCTTCCAATCCTGGTGCGGCAACCCGGTGACAAACGACCCCTTATGGCTCCAGCGGCTTGCCTTTCCGGCGGAATCCCATATACGGACCTGCCAGAAATAGGTAGCGGCGGGCTTCAGCCCGCTCCCGGCGTATTTGACGGCAATTGAATTGTTTGAAAGCACTTTACCCGTACTCCAGACGGAGCGTCCGCCGGAATCGGTCACTTTGATTTCATAAGCGCTCTGACCGTCGCACTGCCTGTCGCTCACCGCATTCCAGCTGAAAGTGGGGTTGCCCAACACCCCCGCAGGCGAAGTCATATGGTTAACCTTAAGTGAAAGAACGTCAACTTTTGCTGCCGCGGGAACCGTCACCGCCAGAAGCACGATTGCAAGGAGCCTTTTTATCATGATTAATTGTATTATCCGGACAAATTTAAGAAGAAAAAAGATAACTTTGCGGTATGAAAGCAGCATTTATCGGAACTGGAAACATAGGCAGCGCAGTGGCTCGCGGCCTCATCTCAAAAAATATCCTGGCAGCGGGCGACGTGACCTGCTGCGATATTGCAGCCGACTCTCTGGAGCGGATAGCCCGGCAATGCCCCGGCATCAAAACCACAACCAGCAGCCGCGAAGCGGCGGGGGGTGCAGACTGCATCGTGCTGGCGGTCAAACCCTGGGCGGTTAAGGACACTCTGGCAGAGTTCAAGGACCTGTTGGACCTTAAGCGCCAGAATCTCATCGTAATAGCCGCCGGCATCACTTTCAGTATGCTTGAGGGATGGCTGGGCGGCGACGCCACCCTGTTCCGCGTGATTCCCAACACTGCCATCGCGGTGGGGAGCAGTATGACATTCGTATCGGCACAGAACGCTTCCAAAGAGCGCACCACAGAGGTGGTCAGGATGTTCGACGCTCTGGGCAGCGCAATGCTGATTCCTGAGGATAAGATGAGTGCCGGCACAGCCCTGGCATCGTGCGGCATAGCATACGCCATGCGCTATGTCCGCGCCGCCACGGAAGGCGGAGTGGAGCTCGGCTTCACCGCAAAGGATGCACAAAGGATTGTGATGAACACCATGAAGGGTGCCGTGGAGTTGCTTGCCGCCACCGGCGCAAACCCGGAGGAGGAGATCGACAAGGTCACCACCCCCGGAGGCATCACCATCAAGGGGCTCAACAAAATGGAAGAGCAGGGCTTCAGCAACGCAGTCATCGCGGGTCTGAAGGCCAGTCAGAGCAAATAACTCCGTATGGACCGCATAGCGATAAAGATAGGCAGCAATGTGCTTACCCGCCGCGACGGGAGCATCGATTTCACCCGCATCTCCGCGCTGGTAGATCAGGTATGCGACCTCCGCCGCCAGGGCATCGAGGTTATCCTGATCTCATCAGGCGCAGTGGCGTTCGGACGTGACAGCCTGGATGTAAGCACCCCGCTGGACACCGTATCTGCCAGGCAGCTCTTCTCTGCCGTTGGGCAGACCAAACTGATGCACACCTATTACCAGCTTTTCAAAGAACGCGGTCTCGAGTGCGGGCAGGTGCTCACCACCAAGGAGGGCCTCTCCACCCGCCACCATTACCTCAACCAGAAGCACTGTATGGAGGTGATGCTCTCTGCCGGAGTCATACCCATCGTGAATGAGAACGATACCATATCCCTCACGGAACTGATGTTCACCGATAACGATGAACTCTCCGGGATGGTGGCGACAATGATGGATGCCCGTATGCTGATTATCCTCTCCGATGTGGACGGCATATTCACCGGCGACCCCAACGACGCCGGCAGCGAACTGATTCGCGAGATCGCCCCCGGCAGCGATGAGGCGGAGCAATTCATACTCGGCACCAGGTCTTCGCGGGGCCGCGGCGGGATGCGCACCAAATATGCCATCGCCCGAAAACTGGCCCTGGAGGGGATTCCGGTCGCCATCGCGTGCGGCAAGCGGGACGGTATCCTGAACGCCGTTGCAGCGGGCAGCAGCGACCTTCCCTACACCCTCTTCAGAGCGGCGGAAAAGCCGATTTCCGGCGTCAAGATGTGGATTGCCCACAGCGGCGGTTTCGCCAAGGGAAGCGTTACAGTGAATGCCGGGGCCGCCGAAGCCCTTCTGGGAGACGGCGCCATCTCACTGCTCCCTGTCGGCATCACGGCCGTGGAAGGGGACTTTGAAAAGGACGATATCGTAAAGATTTTCAATCCTGACGGGCGCTGCATAGCGGTGGGAAAGGCCAACTGCGATGCCGGCACCGTCCGCGGACAGATGGGCCGCCGCAACGCCAGGGAGTTTATACATTACGATTATCTTTATATCGAGCAGATATGATCCAGGATATACTCACTCAGGCCAAAGAGGCTGCCGGCACCATTGCAGGCCTCAGCGACCACCAGCGCAGCAAGGTGCTGCTGCAGGTGGCCGACGCAATCGACGCCAACACACGTTACATACTGAACGCCAACAAGGAGGATCTCTTTCGGATGAATCCGGAAGACCCCAAGTATGACAGGTTGAAACTGACTCCCGAGCGTATAGCCGGCATCACCTCCGATATGCGGGCGGTCGCCGGTCTCTCTTCTCCCCTGGGCAGGATTCTGGACAGCCGTGTCCGTCCAAACGGGATGCAGATAGACAAGGTGAGCGTTCCGTTCGGCGTTGTGGGCGTAATCTATGAGGCCCGGCCAAATGTCACTGCCGATGTCTTTGGATTGTGTTTCAAGAGCGGCAATGTGGCCGTGCTCAAGGGCGGTCACGAAGCCGACACCTCCAACCGCGCCATCTCCGATGTTATCCGCGACGTGCTGGTGCTCAGCGGCCTCCCCCGCGAAGCCTGCACCCTGCTGCCCACCGGGCGCGAAGCCTCGTCAGAAATGCTCCACGCAAATGGCCTGATTGATGTCATTATCCCCCGAGGCAGTTCATCGCTTATTAATTTCGTGCGCCAGAGCGCTACAGTACCGGTGATCGAGACCGGCGCCGGGGTCTGCCATACCTATTTCGATTCAGACGGCAACACCTCTATGGGCAAGGAGATTGTTTACAACGCCAAGACCCGCCGCGTGAGCGTATGCAACGCCCTCGACTGCCTGCTGATTGCACACGACAGGCTCGCCGACCTGCCGGAGATATGCAAGCGGCTCGCCGATAAGAGTGTAACAATCTTTGCCGACGAAGAATCCTTTGCCGCACTGGCCGGAAAATACCCCGCAGAGTTGCTGCAACACGCCGCAGAAGATGACTTTGGCCGCGAATGGCTCGACTACAAGATGAGCATCCGCACCGTAACCGGCGTAGAAGAGGCTATCGCCCATATTGCACGCTACGGAAGCGGCCACAGCGAGAGCATCGTCACCCGCAACCAGGAGACTGCCGATATGTTCACCGCCAGAGTCGATGCAGCCTGCGTGTATGTCAACGTCTCCACCGCCTTCACAGACGGCGCCCAGTTCGGCTTCGGCGCAGAGATCGGCATCAGCACCCAGAAACTCCACGCCCGCGGCCCGATGGCTCTCCCCGAACTCACCACCTACAAATACATCATCCGCGGCAACGGCCAGGTCCGCTGGTAAAAGTCCATAATACTGGGGCTCTGCCCCAAACCCCGCCGCTCCGGCTTTGCTATCGCACTACACACCCCTGCCCAGCCTTCGCTATCGCCTGCTGGCGATACGGCCTTATATCAAAGCCTCACAAAGCGGGGCGAGATATTGCCTGAAGCATTCCGTCTGCTACGCTATTATTTGCCGTGCGTTGATTGAAAAAATCGACAACCCAATTTTCGCGGCGGCAGTAAAGAGGCAGTAGGTGTGATTTAAGGGTTACTCCTCGGCCGCTGTGCAGCCACCCATATTCCTTCTGGAGGCAATGCTATTGTAGCACAGCGCTTTACAACAATTCGCTCAACCTTCACAATGGGAGGCAATTTGTATAATACACAGTCTATTAGGCACTTTGGCTCCAGCTGACTTTAGTCCAAAGAAAAACGCCCCCTTCTTCAGACACAGGGTTTTGCAGGTGGTCCTATATTTGCCTCTGACATACTTGTCTGCTCTTGGCTTACACCCGAAAAACAGAAGTAATAGTGCAAAACAAAAGGAGCCGGCAAGCCGACCCCCATTGGGAAGGTACCCGAATCCTCCTTTTATGAACATTATGTTCAAACTATTCCTTTTTCGGATAGTGATTATAATACTTAAACGATAATCACTTATCCTTGGGGCTGATTAATGGTTGCACAGTCAGCCCCTTTCGGGTGTTTATGCAAAGATAGTAATTACTCTTATTCACGCAAATAATGAAGTCCCCTATAGCGTAGCGTATTTCTCGCCGTACTCAAGCTGCTGGGCCAGGAAGTCGTCGCAGTATTCTATGCGGTAGTCCACGACCTTGCCCTTCTTCATTACGGGAACGATGGAGGGGTTCACGAAGCCTCGGTAGGGCTTCAGGTCCAGAGCTGCGTAGCGTTGGAGTACCTCCTTGTGCAGGAACGGATCGATATTCACCGCATACTGCTCTACCAGGTCACGGCCGGCGGCGTAGTCTCCCTCCGACTTGATGCGCTGGATCTCTGCGAGCAATTCAGCGAACAGGCCGCGCAGCGCCTCGTAGTCGTTAATCACGAAAAATGTCTTGCCGTCGCGCTGCTTCATCTCAATCACATTGTTTGCGGCACCCTTTTCAAAGCACCAGTCGGCAATCAGCTTGCGGTTCTGCATATGCGCCTCGGTGTTTTGCTTGCCCAGCTCGATGCGGGTGAACTGGGTGAAGATGCCGTTGCGGATATAGCTGTCGTACTCTGCCTTATAAGCCTCAGGATCAGTGAGAAGACCCAACTCCAGGAGCTTCGGATCTGCCAGGTAATAGAGGGCGAACAGGTCGGCACGCGCCTCCTCCAGGGTAGAGCTGTACTCCTTCAGGGCATTGGGGTTTGTACCGTCCAGCAACTGGCCGGAGCCGTGTCCCAGACACTCGTGCAGGTCGGTATGCAGATTGCTGGTGATATAACCATACTTTTTGATGCGGGTGCGTTCCGCATCATCCCAGGCGAACTCAGACAGAACGCTGTTGGGCTTCTCCAGGCTCGCCTTGTCGTAGGCCTCGGTAATGTTGGCGATTGTCACCGACTTGCTGCCGTGCTCCTTGCGGATCCAGTCGGCATTGGGCAGGTTTATGCCGATGGCGGTGGAGGGATAGGTGTCACCCGCAATCACTGCTGCGTTGATGACTTTGGCAGATACGCCCTTCACCTTTGCCTTTTTGAAACGGTTGTCTATAGGAGAGTTGTCCTCGAACCACTGCGCGTTGGCGCTGATTATCTCGGTGCGGCGGGAATCCTCTATATCCTTGAAATTGACCATTGCCTCAAAGTTGCCCTTCAGCCCCAGCGGATCGCCGTAAACCTCAATGAATCCATTAATGAAGTCAACTCGGGAGAGGGTATCGTCGGCCCACTCGACGCTGTATTTGTCCCAGGTGCGCAGGTCGCCGGTGCGGAAATAATCCACCAGGTCGGCAATAGTCTGCTTTTGGACATCATTCTGTGCCACCTCTGCAGCGCGTTCCAGATTCTCGCAGATCTTGGTCAGCGCCGCCCCATAGAGGCCGCCGGTGGTATATTTAAGCTCCACTAACTTGCCGTCGGCATCCTTTACAAGCCTGCTGTTCAAACCGTAAGAGATGGGGTGCGGGTCATCCGGGTCTTCCATATCGGCATAAAACTTCTCCGCCTCGGCCTGGGTCACGCCCTCGTAAAGATGGTTGGCAGAGGCCAGGATGATGTCCTTGTCGGTGCCCTGATACTTGCGCACGGGAGCGATGTCTGGGTTGTAGATAATCTCGATCAGGCTGTCGCCGTCAAGGCCGCATTCCGCAAACAGGCCCGCCATATAGTCGCGCCCGCATTCGGGGAAAAACTTGTGCTCGCCATAGTGGTGGTGGATTCCGTTAGAGAAAAAGACGCGCTTCGCATACACCAGGAACTGTTCCCACTGCTCACCTTCACGCTCTCCCTTGTAATCTTTAATAATGGTCTCCAAGGCCTTGCGGATGGGCAGGTTATACTGGTAATTCTGGGCCCAGATAATATCCCGGCCATACTTGGCGGCCTCTGCAAGATAATAGATATACTCCTTTTCCTGCAGCGACAGAGAATTCCAGTCGGGAATCTGATACTTGATTACGCCGATATCGGCAAACTCGTCCACACAATATTTGAAGTCACCCTGCTCCTTCTCGCGGTCGCAGGCAGAAAACAGTACGCACAATGAAGATGCTACAGCCATAATTGTAAGGTTTCTCATATAATCGGTGTTTAGTGTTGCCAAAATTAATAACTTTGGGACTCATTTCTAATACATTTTTAAAAATGTTAACTCCACTCACCGCCGTATCCCCCATTGACGGCCGTTACCAGTCCAAAACTGAAAAACTTGAACAGTATTTCTCTGAATTCGCCCTTATCCGCTATCGCGTCAAGGTTGAGATAGAATATTTCATAGCACTTTGCGAGATTCCCCTGCCTCAGCTGGAGGGTTTTGACCACTCCCGTTTTGACACCCTGCGGGCCATCTATAAAGACTTCTCACTGGAAGATGCCGGGATGGTGAAGGAAATTGAGCGCACCACAAACCACGATGTCAAGGCGGTGGAATACTTTATCAAGAAGAGATTTGCAGCCCTGGGCATCGACGCCCGCTTCGGGGAATTCGTCCACTTTGGACTCACATCCCAGGATATAAACAACACCAGCGTGCCTCTATCGCTCAAAGAGGGCATCTGCGAAGTTTTCGTTCCCGCCCTGGATGAAGTTTGCGACATAATTGAGGGTTTTGCGCAGCAGTGGAAAGACGTACCGATGCTGGCCCGCACCCACGGCCAGCCCGCTTCTCCCACCCGCCTGGGCAAGGAGTTCGGGGTGTTCGCCGCCCGACTGGCGGAGCAGCGCAGACAGCTGGCAGAGTGCTCCTATCCTGCAAAATTCGGCGGCGCCACCGGCAATATGAACGCCCATCACGTGGCCTATCCGCAGATTGACTGGAAAGCCTTCGGCGACCGGTTCGTAAATGAAAAACTCGGGCTGAAACGCTCCTGGCCCACCACCCAGATTGAACATTACGACAATCTGGCAGCGATATTCGACTGCCTGGCGCGCATCAACACCATACTTATAGACCTCTGCCGCGACATCTGGACCTATATCTCAATGGAGTATTTCCGCCAGAGGGTAGTTGCCGGCGAAGTGGGTTCCTCCGCGATGCCTCACAAGGTAAACCCCATCGATTTTGAGAATGCAGAGGGCAACCTGGGCGTGGCCAATGCCGTGTACCGCCATCTGGCAGAGAAGCTCCCGATATCTCGCCTGCAGCGCGATTTGACCGACTCCACCGTGCTGCGCAACGTGGGTGTACCTGTTGCACACTCGCTCATCGCCCTTGCTTCCCTGAAAAAGGGTCTCGGCAAGCTCATCCTCAACGAGGGAAAGCTCGCTGCCGATCTGGAAAACAACTGGGCTGTCGTTGCAGAAGCCATCCAGACGATACTCCGCCGTGAAGGCTATCCCAATCCATACGAAACTCTCAAGGCGCTCACCCGCACCGGTGAGGGCGTCAGCCGCGAAACCATCGCCCGCTTTATAGACACCCTGGAGGTGAGCGAAAGCGTCAAGGCGGAGTTGCGGGCAATATCTCCCATTTCATATACGGGGTTATAATCCCGGCACGCATTAAAACAAAGGATACCGGCCAGATTGGCCGGTATCCTTGTTAATGTATGGGAAACAGATTATCTATTTTTCAGGATTACTCGCCGACGGTATAGCTCTGAGCGATGGCGATAAAGTCAGCCGCCTTGAGGGAGGCGCCGCCGATCAGGCCGCCGTCAATGTCGGGGCAGGCAAAGAGCTCCTTGGCGTTGGAGGGCTTGCAGCTGCCGCCATAGAGAATGGTGCAGTCTTCAGCGACCTGCTTTCCAAACTTCTCTGCAAGGAGCTTGCGGATGAATGCGTGAATCTCTTCTGCCTGCTCGCTTGTTGCGGTCAGACCGGTGCCGATTGCCCAGACAGGCTCGTATGCAATAACAATGTGACCCATCTCCTCTGCGCTGAGACCGAAAAGGACCTCCTCTATCTGGGTCTTGACTACGTCAAAATGCTTGTTTGCCAGACGCTCGTCTTTCATCTCACCCACACAATAGATAGGCTGAAGGCCATTCTCAAGAGCGAGCTTGATCTTGGGAACGAGGGTAGCGGAGGTCTCACCATAATACTGACGGCGCTCTGAGTGGCCGAGGATAACATACTGGCAGCCGATGCCTGCCAGCATATTTGCTGCCACCTCGCCTGTGAATGCACCCTTGGGCTGGTCTGCACAATTCTGCGCGCTGAGGGCTATCTTGCTGCCCTTGATGACCTCACCCACACAGGTCAGATGTACAAACGGCGGTGCAACCACCAGGTTAACGTCAGAGGGAACTTCGCTTACGGCAGCCACCAGATCCTTGGCCAGCGCCACACCTTCTGCAACTGTGGTATTCATTTTCCAGTTGCCTGCAACTATTTTTCTACGCATATTGTTAGATATTAATTTGTTTGA
>CAMKTW010000017.1 GCA_946415795.1 uncultured Bacteroidales bacterium | reverse complement strand
CCGAATACCCTCTCAGGCGCAATTCCGAACCCCAGACCGGTATCGCAGGCCAGCACCTCGACAATCTGTTCCAGGGAGGCTGAACAGATATAGACATCTATTCCGGCGGCTTCCAGGCATTTGTACAGGTTCTTCATTTCATCAGAGACCCAGATGCCGCGCTGTACATCCCCGTCCCAGCGTCCGTCGGGTGAGGTCCACCGCTCTACACCCAGTTTTTCCAGGCCAAGGTGCTCTGAGATGGCATCGCGTATAAGGGCATCAGCCTCCGCACAGGTATAACCCGCCAGCAGTCCCGGCTGCCACAGGTATGATACCCAGCTGCCGTACTGCTCGTCTATCTTGGTAAAGAAGAAGTTCATACGGGCGCGGAAGTCCAGATAATCACTGGACGCCCTGATATCTGCTATGCTTTCTCCGGCCTGCAGCCTGGCCTTCAGGGCAAAGTACTCGCTTGAAAGTATATGCCCCATCGCGGCATAGCTCAATTCCGTTCCGGGCATCTCCTTTTCAGGGGAAGGGATACCGTCCAGAAAATCGTGGGAAGGAGCGTCGGCATATCGCAAGTGCTCGATCTGATAAACCCACAGAGCCTGAGATATGTCGTGGACAATGGAGGTCTGGTCAAAGTCGAACACGGCATAGGCTCCCGTTCCGGGATTGGCCAGCAGCCCGTTCAGGGCCTTGAGAACCTGTGGGTCCCATTTCCCCTGCTGCAGAGTCACCTCCTGATGACCCCGGCTGCAGGAGACAGCTACCAATAAAAACAGTATGAGCCTTAAGGAACTTCTCATAGCAAGGAGATTATCAACACCCGGGAAGACTGATGCTTAGGTGCGCTAAAACTCGACCTGCACCCACTTCATACCGTCTTTGAGGGCCTTCTTGGCCTCGACGGGGATGTCGGTACAAATATTGTCAGCTCCCAGGCTGATACCCAGGGCAACGTCGTTCATATTGTCGGAGGGCCAGAGAGTCACCTTGATCCCGTCCAGATGGGCCTTGTCCACAGCCGTGCGGGACGTACCGGGCATCTTGGCGGCCAGCCGCTTGATACCCAACTCTTTAACCTTTGCAATTGCGGCATCGTTGAGGGGTTCGTCCGTGATGAACATAAGGTCGGCGTCAGAATGTTTCAGCTTGATGTAGATGAGCGGACGCTGGTCAAAAGATGTGATTACAAACGTAGAGCCGGCGGGCTTCACCGCCATAATCTTATTATAGACCTCATCACACATCTTGCATACCAGATCCTCGCTGTAAAGCGCCGGGTCTGTCTTGAGTTCGAACTCTACGTATTTGATGTCACCCTTGTTCTCTATCCATTTGACAAAGTCGTCGAACATCACAAGGCGGTTCCCCTTCAGGGTCCTGGCGTTCTTCACCACCTTGGTCTTGCTGGTCTCCACAGCCCCCCTGGCGTTGGTGGTGCGCTCCAGAGAACTGTCGTGCATCAGCACCAGGTCTCCCTCTTTGGTCATCCTGATATCCACCTCGAAGCCGCGGATACCAGCCTTATAGGCGCCGTTGAAGGCCTGCATCGTGTTCTCGTCAAATTCTGCGCGGCCTCCGCGATGGGCAAATATCCGTTGCTGGGCAAAAACACCGAATGACAACATTGTCAGAAGGATTATGGTCAATAGTCTTTTCATAGCTTTAATAGTTTTATAGATTCATTATGATTTTCTCTTTTTTTCACGGCGGGCGGCCCGGCCGCGGGCCTTGTTCTCTTCCAGCGCCTTGTAATAGGGTTCGCGGAACTTCTCCGGGATCATTATCTCCGGGCGCGGCTTGCCAAAGAGCCATAGGTACAGGTCGTCGAACTCTCCATAATTCCACGCTTTGCAGAGTTCCTCAAGGTCGGCGTCCTCCCCTTCCGGCTCGTAACGCTGCTTGATATCTCCCTTTAAGAGCTTTGCCACCCCCTGCCAGAAACCGGCGTTGACCTTTCCCAGATACTTGCGGATAATATCGTATGGCGGCATCCCCACCTCGCGGTCTATCAGACGGATCATCATAAGCCCCTGGTTAAGGGTAAGCTGCCGGAACAGCGGCTCAAAATTGCGGAGCAGCTCCTCTTTTATGCTGGCAAGGTATTTCTCCTGCTGCCGCTCGTTGTAACCGCGTGCCTCAAAAAGGCTGTCGGTCTCCCGGATGGTCTGCGCAATAAAAAGGGCATAGGGATAAGCCTTGCTGAAATTGTGCACGCGGCGGGCGCGGGCGCGCCATTGCCTTTTTGAAAGATATGTCTTGGGGTGGATGCGGGCCGGCTCGATCTCATCCACGAATATTGTGTCACCCCGCTCATTTATCTCGTACTGGAGGATGCTCTGCTGGCCGGAATATCCCTGGGCAAATAGCTGCGGAACCGCCGCCAATGCCAGCAGCGACACCCATAGGATGCTCAGGAATATGAACCGTAACCGTGTCATTTATCTGCTCCGTTCCGCATCTATCAGTTGACCTTTATTCGAGCAGCAGGTAGTATGCGAAACTTAAATCATTTGAAAACGAGCCTGCAAAGGGCAGGTATATCCGCCACAGGTACAACTTCAATGCCATTTTGTGAGAATGCCCCCTCCTTGTTGAAAGAGGAGATGTAAATCCGCTTGAAGCCAATCTTCTCCGCCTCTGCTATGCGGCGCTGTATCTGACTCACAGGACGCAGCTCCCCGCTGAGACCGATCTCTGCACAGAAGCAGCTGTCCAACTGGACGCTGATATCAAAGTTGCTGGCCAGGATAGCCACCGCCACCGCCATATCGCACGCAGGGTCACTCACCCGCAACCCGCCGGCAACATTCAGGAAAACATCCTTGGCGGCCAGTTTAAAGCCGGCCCTCTTCTCAAGCACCGCCAGCAGCATATTCATACGGCGGGCGTCGAAACCGTTGGCGTTGCGCTGCGGCATACCGTATGCGGCGGTGCTGACCAGCGCCTGGATCTCAATCATAAAGGGGCGCGTGCCGTCCATCACCGAGGCGACGGCAATGCCGCTCAGGTTGTCCTGATGCATCGGGATGAGGATTTCTGAAGGGTTCAGAACCTCGCGCAGCCCGGCGCCTGTCATCTCGAACACCGCCAGCTCTGCAGTGCTCCCAAAGCGGTTCTTGATGCTGCGCAGCAGGCGGTACGCACCGCGGGTGTCACCTTCGAACTGAAGTACCACGTCCACGATATGTTCCAGCACCTTTGGCCCGGCGATTGTGCCGTCTTTTGTTATGTGGCCTATCAGGATTACCGGCGTGCCGCTCTCCTTGGCGTAGCGCAGCAGGCGGGAGGCACACTCACGCACCTGCGACACGCTGCCGGCAGAAGAGTCCAGCGCCTCGCTGTATATGGTCTGGATTGAGTCCACCACCAGCAGGTCGGGCGAAACCGCAGCTGCCTGCTCCAGGATGTTCTCAAGTATTGTCTCCGAAAGGATGCTGCACGAGGAGGAGTCGCCCCCAAGGCGCACTGCGCGCATCTTTATCTGGCGCGGGCTCTCTTCTCCCGAGACATAAAGTGTTTTCAACGAGGGACACCCCAGGGGGATCTGCAGGGCCAGGGTGGATTTGCCTATGCCGGGCTCACCGCCCAGCAGAATCATAGAACCCTCCACCATACCGCCGCCCAGCAGGCGGTCCACCTCGTTCAGCCCTATGGAGAAGCGGTTTTCCGAGGTCAGCGAAATCTCTTCAAGTGTCAGCGGACGGGCGTCGGATTCGGTAGCCACAAAAGCCCGGCTCCTGGCGCCGGACGATGCCTTCTTCTCCCTCTTGGGTTCCTCCACCATTGTGTTCCACTCGCCGCAGGCGGGGCAACGCCCCATCCACTTGGGGCTCTCGTTGCCGCAAGAGGTGCAAAACCAGACTGTGCGCAGTTGCTTTGCCATATTCCAGATATCTACTTCTTCACTACGATGAAGCGGTCTTTGCCGTTGATGTCCTGGATGACGGCGGCTCCGGTGAAAAGCTCTGCCGTCTCCTGTCCGAAACGCTCGTTTATCTCAAGCCAGAGGCTGCCGTTATCCTTGAGCAGTTTGTCGGCCCAGAGGGCAATGGCGCGATAGAACACCAGAGGGTCACTGTCGGGCACGAACAGCGCCCTTTCGGGCTCCCAGTCAAGCACGTTTGAGCGCATCTGAGCCCGCTCGCTCTCTGCCACGTACGGGGGGTTGCTGATAATAAGGTCAAACTTCGGGAGACCCGGCGGGGGATCCTGCAGCACGTCCGCCTCAAATATCACCGGCCGTGCCCCCTGCAGCTTGACGCGCTGCCGGCAGGCGTACCGGAGAGCATCCCCGCTTATATCACATCCGTAAACGTGAGCCTCGGGAAACTCAGCGGCGAATGCCCAGGCAAGGCATCCGCTCCCGGTGCAGATATCCAGTATGTTAAAGGTATCATCTTCGCTCACGGCCATCAGATTGTCGCAGTCCTGGGCGGCGAGTTCATACATCTGCTCTGTCTCCGGACGGGGAATCAGCACCCCGCTCCCAACCCTGATGCGCAGCCCTGCAAACCAGGTGTAGCCCAGCACATATTGCATAGGTTCCCCCTCCGAGAGCCTGCGGGAAGCATCACTGAGCAACTCCTCCTTTTCAGGGTCAACCTGAGTGTCGGGTTCGCTGAGATGCTTGTAATCAGGCACAGAGAGCAACCCGGTAACGGTGCGCACAGCAATGGCGTGCGCCTCCTGCTCCGGATAACGGCCGGCAAGGGCAGCGGTAAGGCTGTCTATATGCTGCTTGAGTGTCATTTGCGCAGGGCGTTGTCTATCAGTGCGGAGAAGAAATCGGTCATATTGCGGCCCGATACCCTTACCATCTTGGGAACCAGGCTCATACGGGTCATTCCCGGGGTAGCGTTAATCTCCAGGAAATATACCCCGTCTTCTGCAGCGATATAATCGATGCGTATCAGGCCTGTTGCCCCCAGGTGGGAGTAGATGTTCTTGGTGCAGCGGGTGATTTCTGCCGCCATCTCTTCCGATATCGGGGCGGGGCATATCTCTTCACTGTTACCGTTATATTTGGCGTCGTAGTCGAAATATTCGTTGCTGGTGACAATCTCGGTTATCGGGAGCGCCACCGCCTCCCCGGCATCCATATAAACAGCCTGGGTCAGTTCGCGCCCTTTGACGGCCTTCTCTATGAGGACCGTGTCGCTCTCTGAGAAGGCGTAATCTATTGCCTCCGGAATCTGCGATACATCCTTCACCTTGGTCACGCCAAAACTGCTGCCGCCGTCGGAGGGCTTGACAAACAGAGGGAGTCCGAGCTTGCGGACTATCTCACCGGCGTCGTAACTCTGGCCCCGGCGCAGAAAGACGTCGTCCGCCATTTTCACTCCGGTGTCCAGCAACAGGCGTTTGCAGGAGTATTTGTTGAAAGCGATGGTGCATACGAAAGAGGAGCAAGTGGTCACCGGAATCCCCATCATCTCGAAATAACCCTGGAGCAGGCCGTTTTCACCGGGGATGCCGTGAATCATTATGCAGGCCACGTCAAACCGGATGCCGTTGCAGGAGAAATCCCCTTTGTCCACGATGCCCAGCACATTCATTTTGTCACCATCCCACTCCACCATCTGCCAGTTGTCGGTGTTGAAGAGAATCTCATATACATCATATCTCTCCCTGTCTATCACAGAAGCGACGTGCCTGCCGCTCAATATGGAAATCTGGCGTTCCGAGGATGGACCGCCGTAAATAACTGCTACGTTCTTTTTCATTTGCTAATCAAAATACTCATCATTCTGAAATCCGCCTGATCCTGACTCGGAAGAGAGGTCGCTGCCGCCACCGGAGCATCCCAGATCAAAGTTCCAGCCCATAGGCGCCACAAACTCCTCTCCGTTTGCTATACCTATGGATTTGTCGGCCATAACCTTCTGCATAAACAAGCCCCAGATGGGGAGTGCCGCATTGGCTCCCTGGCCCAGCGCCCCGCTTTCAAAATGCACCTGGCGGTCTTCACAACCGACCCATACGCCGGCAGTAAGACGGGGGACATAGCCTATGAACCAACCGTCGGAGTTGTCGTTGGTGGTGCCTGTCTTGCCCGCTGCGCCCTGGATGCCATATCTCCACTTGATGCGGCCGCCGGTACCTTCGTTGACCACGCCCTGCATCAGGTTGACCATAAGAAAAGCGGTCTGTGCGCTGAGTGCCTCCCGCTTGCGGGTGGTAAAACTCTCCAGCAGGTTCCCCTGGCTGTCCTCTATCTTGTCCACGAACATACTGTTTACAAACACGCCCCTGGAAGGGTATGTGTTGTATGCCGATACCATCTCATATACAGAGATGTCGCAGGAGCCCACGCAGAGGGAATAGACCGGCTCCAGAGGGCTGCTGATGCCCATCTTGCGGCACATCTCAATCATCGCCTCGGGGCCGAACTGCTTCATAAGGAAGGCCGAGATATTGTTGGATGAGTTGGTAAGGCCCCACTTCAGCGTCACCGTGCGACCTATATACTCCTGCTTGTCGGTACTCCTGGGGGTCCATATATCGTTCCCTATCACAAAGCTGTATGGGATGTTCACCACTCTGTCACAGGGGGTATATCCCTCCTGCATTGCCAGCGTATAAAGATACGGTTTGATGGTGGAGCCGACCTGACGCCGTCCCTGACGGACATTGTCATATTTGAAATAGCGGTAGTCGGGGCCGCCTACATATGCCTTGACCTTTCCGGTGTTGGGCTCGACCGCCATCAGGGCGGCGCGAAGGAAGCCCTTGTAATACCGTATAGAGTCATTGGGGGTCATCACCGTGTCTATGTAACCCTTTTTGTTCCAGGCAAAAATGGTCATCGGCACCGGGACGTCAAAGCTTTTGAGTATCTCCTTCTCCGAGACACCGGCCTTCTTCATCCCGTTGTAACGGTCACTCCAGCGGCGGGCCTGCGCCATCGAGTGCTGTATTACGTCTTCCGGAATATCGTTGCTGTACGGGCGGTTGCGCTTGTAACGCATCTCCCGGTTGAAAGCAGGCTGCAGATCACCGCTAAGATGCTGGCGGACAGCCTGCTCAGCATACTTTTGCATACGGCTGTCGATGGTGGTGTAAATCCGCAGGCCATCCTTGTCCAGATTATACTTTGTCCCGTCGGGCTTGAGGTTCTTATTAAGCCAGCCGAATAGGGGGTCATCCACCCAGGCCACGGAATCTATCTGATAATCAACGTGATTGCGGTAATCGCTCCGCTTGGGCTTGGTGGCATTCATAGTGCGGCGGAGCATATCGCGCAGGTATGGGGCAAGACCGGTGTTGTGGTCCTGACGCTGGTAGTTGAGCACTATGTCGAGCTGCTGCAGCGAGTCGCACTCGTGCTTGGAGATATATCCATAGCGCTTCATACGAGAGAGAATCAGGTTCCGGCGGGCCATAGACTGGTCGTAATTGAGCGCCGGGTTGTAGCGGGTAGGCTTGTTTATCATACCCACCAGGCAGGCGCTCTCCTCCACGGTGAGTTCCGAAGGTTTCTTGTCAAAGAAAGTGCGGGCCGCCGTGTTGATGCCATAGGCATTGCTGCCAAAGAACACGGCGTTCATATACATCGTGATTATCTCGTTCTTGGTGTAGTTGCGCTCCAGCTTTACGGCGGTGATCCACTCCTTGAACTTGATGATTACCATATGGATGACCCTGGCGCCTGGGAAGCGGCCATAACTCTCATCACGGGGGAAGAGAGTCTTTGCAAGCTGCTGGGTAATGGTACTGCCGCCTCCGGAAGAGCTGTTCCGCATAGCAAGCGTCTTCACCGCCACACGCCCCAGACCGCGGAAGTCGATGCCGGAGTGTCTGTAGAAGCGGGCATCCTCCGTAGCCACCGCAGCGTCAATCAGCGACTGCGGCAGATCTTCGTAGGTTGCAAAGGTGCGGTTCTCTATATGGTAAGTACTCAGCACCTTGCCGTCGCAGCTGAGAAGCACGGTGGCAAGGTTGGACTTGTGGTTTTCCAATTCCTCGAAAGACGGTATCTTGGCAAACAGCGCGACCAGGAACAACGAAAACCCGATTAAAACAAATGGAGCAATCAGAATAATCCACCACCACTTTATAATTGTTTTGCGAGTGTTGTCTTTCATTTGAGAAGTTTTGACAAATGTAAAAATAAATCCTTTATCTTTGCGGGTCACTATAAAATAAAAGATTGATATGGGAGATAATTTGGTGATTGTAGAGTCTCCGGCAAAGGCCAAGACAATCGGTAAGTTCCTGGGAGAGGGGTATGTAGTAAAGTCAAGTTACGGCCACATCCGGGACTTGACCAAGCGCAACGACGGGATAGATGTGGAGCACGGTTTTGCCCCCAGGTACGAGGTATCGCCAGACAAGAAGAAGGTGGTTGCCGACCTCAAGAAGGCGGCGGACAACTCCTCTATGGTTTGGCTCGCTTCCGATGAAGACCGCGAGGGAGAGGCCATTGCCTGGCATATCTTTGATACCCTGAAGCTGAAAGGCGACAATACCAAGCGCATCGCCTTCCACGAAATCACCAGAAGTGCCATCCTTGCCGCATTGGAGAATCCGCGTGACATAGATATGGACCTGGTGATGGCACAGCAGGCACGCCGCATACTGGACCGCCTGGTCGGCTTTGAACTTTCGCCCATACTGTGGCGCAAGGTGCAGGGGAATCTCTCCGCCGGGCGCGTCCAGTCGGTAGCTGTACGTCTGATTGTGGACCGCGAACGCGAAATCGCAGCTTATGACTATCGCCCTTACTTCAGAATCGACGGCACCTTCACCGCAAAGGGGAGCCGCAGCCGCTTGCGCGGCGTGCTGGACAAGAAGTTTGCAACCGAAGCTGAGGCGGAAATTTTCCTGGAGAGGTGCAAAGGATGCAGCTTCATGGTCGGCAACATAGAGAAGAAAGACGGGACAAAATCTCCCGCAGCCCCCTTCACTACCAGCGTCCTGCAACAGGAGGCGGCCCGTAAGCTCGGTTTTAGCGTGAGTGCCACAATGCAGGTTGCCCAGGGACTTTACGAGCGAGGCCTGATTACCTATATGCGTACCGACTCAGTGAACCTCTCTTCGCTGGCAATCAGCACTGCAAAGCAGTATATCACAAACAATTACGGGGCTGAATACTCCCACGTGCGCCAATACAAGACCAAAACCAAAGGGGCGCAGGAGGCACACGAAGCTATCCGTCCGACCTACATCCAGAATACAGAGATCGAAGGCACCGTTGCAGAGAAGAAACTCTACGATTTGATTTGGAAGCGCACGATAGCCAGCCAGATGGCCGATGCGCGGGTTGAGAAGACCACCGTGGAGGTGAACGGCAGCACGATAGAAGAGAAATTCCTGATGGAAGAGGAGAAGGTCCTCTTTGACGGATTCCTGAAGGTCTATATAGAGGGTCGAGACGACGAACAGGCTCAGGGCAAGAGCCTTACCCTCCCCGTGCTCGCCGTGGGCCAGGAGCTCCAGATGCAGGAGATCGTTGCCTGCGAAAAGCTCACACAGGGACCCCAGCACTACAGTGAGGCTACCCTCGTGAAGAAGCTGGAAGAACTTGGAATAGGCCGTCCATCCACCTATGCCCCCACCATCTCCACAATTTTCAAACGCGGATACATCACCAAAGGTGACGTGGCCGGCACGGAGCACACCTGCACCACCCTCACCCTGAAAGGGGGCGGGATCACCCGCGCCACAGTTGTCGAGACCGTGGGCAAAGAGAAGAAGAGACTCCTCCCGGAGAACATCGGAATAGTGGTTACTGACTATCTGGCAGCCAATTTCCCCGAGATCCTGGATTATAACTTCACCGCCAAGGTGGAGGAGGATTTTGATGATATCGCCAAAGGGAACAAGGTCTGGAACGATGTCATAAGCGAGTTCTACACCCCCTTCCACGCCGTTGTCAAAAGCAAGCTGGAGGATAACGAATACACCCGCTCAGAGCGCACCATCGGCATCGACCCTGCCAGCGGAAAACCGGTCATTGCCCGTATGGGACGCTACAGCCCCATAGTGCAGAAAGGTGCCAACGACGACCCGGACAAGCAGTTCGCAGGTATGAAGAAGGGGCAGCTGATAGAGACCCTCACCCTGGAAGAGGCTCTCAAACTGTTTGATCTGCCGCGTAAGGTTGGCTCTTTTGAAGGAGAGGATATTTCCGCCGCAATCGGCCGTTTCGGCCCCTACATCCGTCACGCCGGCAAGTTCTATTCGCTTGGCAAGACCCTCTCTCCATACACCATAACTGAGGAGGAGGCAGAAAAGGTAATCCTTGAGAAACGGGCACAGGAAGAGGCGTCGTTCCTGGCGTCATTCCCGGAGTTTGACATCGAGATCAAGGCGGGACGCTTCGGACCCTATATCAAGCACGGCGGCAAGAACTACAAGATTCCCAAGAAAACCGACCCCGGGAGCCTTACGGCAGAGGCCTGCTTAGAAATAATCAATAATCAAAATAAATAACTATGCCTATCAACACAGAAGGTCACCAGCTTGATGCCACCGACCTCAAAATCTTAGCATTTCTGGTCAAGAATGCCCGTATGCCCTACCTCGAAATCTCCCGGGAATGCGGCATTTCCGGCGCTGCCATACATCAGAGAGTCAAGAAGATGGAGAATATGGGCATCATCACCGGCAGCCGCCTGCTGGTAAAGCCGCAGGCACTTGGGCTCAACGTATGCGCCTACATCGGCATCGCCCTCTCCAGCGCCAACGAATACAACCACGTGGTGCAGGAGCTCAAGAAACTCCCCGAGGTTGTGGAGTGCCACTTTATCACCGGCGTACACGCCCTGATGATAAAGATATACTGCTTTGACAACGAGCACCTGATGAATGTCCTCATCAACACCATCCAGAATATCGAGGGTATCGAGCGCACCGAGACCTGGATCTCCCTGGACCAGGCCTTCGAGCGTCAGGTCTGGGTCAAGGACTACGGAGAGAACAAATCACCCGAAAAGGGCAAGAACAAGAAGCGAGGCAAATAATCAGAACGTGTATCTGCGAATCAGATTGAAATCGCTCTTGATTTTTTTCCGCTCCCCGCTCTTCACCATTTCTGCGCATAATTGCCCCATCTGCCCGAAATCGGCAGAAATGGTGGATAATCCGCCGAAAAGGATAGCGCATAGTGGTGACTCATTATAGGAGATCAATTTCACATCCTTACCTATAATCAGATTCTTTTTCTTCGCAATTTCATTGATTGTGAAGAGGGCTTCGTCTGCCTGGCTGTTAAGGAAAATACAAACCTGGTGCCTGTGAATAGCCGACTCCTTTATTCCCGAATGAAACGATGCATGGAGATTGTTTCTGTCGCAGAATCGTGCTATAGAGAGCTCCGTATCTGAACCGTACATACTATTTGGCATAGTGAAGACATCTATGCACGAGTAACTCCGCAATTCGTCTGCCACTTTTGAAAGGACAGACACCACATCATTCTCAAAATCCTGATAAACGGCACCGTAGTCCCCTGGCAAAGACTCGACATCTTTATCTGCAAGAATAAGTTGACTGCTAGGGATACGGGACAACTGCCGTATGACTTCCCTTTGGGTTTCGGGGTCCCGCGGGAAATGAGGCGTAATGATATAATAATCGTATTTACCAATAAACTGATCCAAATAGTGCCTCAATAGTACAACGTCCTGATTATGTATCAGGATAAGGGTCTCAACCGACTTCCCGGCTGCAGCAGAGAATGTATTAAGAAAAGTTTGGCGGTAGGGGCTTAGTTTATCGGATAAGATGATTACTTTCTTACTTCTCGTTTTCTGTTTGGAGCGGACAAAGAAGCCCTTACCCTGATGTCCGACCAAAAGCCCCCTGCGGGTTAGGATACCATATGCCTTTTTTACAGTTTCCTTAGAGACATCCAGCCGTTTTGCGAGCTGTCTTATGGATGGGAGCGGCTCGTCGCCCTTGAGTTTCTCCCGAACGATTGCAGACTCAATATTGTCCACAATCTGTTTATAGATTGGGGTAGTGTATTTGATTTCAAAGTCTTGTAAATCTTTCATATTACTTAGGTGTTGTGTACTACAGTACAACAAAGTTAGCAGCTTTTCTTGAAATACCTTCAACCCCGGTGTTTTTTCTCTATCTTGTGCAGAAACGAACCGTATTTTCCAAAGCAAACCAATTTTATTATGACTTTCAAACACATTCTTCCGATTGTTTGCCTGCTGTCTGTGCCTACCGTATCCTTAGCGGCATCGGACACAGTCAAAGATTCGCTGGAGGTTGTCAAATCTGTTGCAAATACCCCGGCAGAACTCCTGAGAGGAGAAGCGTCCGGCGTCCGGGTATCTGTTACCGACGGCAGTCCCAACGGAGCAATCAACGTCTATATCAGAGGCTTAAACACCCTCAGAGGAGACTCCCAGCCGCTTTGGGTTGTTGACGGGGCCATAATTTCATCGTCTATCAACCTGAATCTGGATGCTTTTTATGAAAACGGTTCCACGAATGCGAATGGCGATCTCCTGCCTGATTATTCCGGACGCAGTTATACCGCACCCATCAACACCTTCGGCTGGCTCAATCCGTATGAAATCGAGTCGATCGAGGTAATCAAAGATCTTTCAGCAACCGCCCTTTACGGCATGTCCGGCGCAAACGGAGTCATAGTCATCAAGACTAAACGGGCCCGTTCAAAGGATAACAGCATCTATTGGCACTCCAACGTCGGGGTCGACTTCCCTTCCCTGCGCGGCGATGCTTTCAAGACCGGCAGACGGCAAACCCACGAAATCGGAATCAGCGGGATAAGCGAACATCAGTCCTATTACAATGTCTCGGGGTTTTTCCGCCATAACGATGCGGCTGTCAGAAATGCAGGTTCTACTTCCGGCAGCCTAACCGTCTGTTTTGAGACGCAGGCTAGCAATGTTTTCAAGTTCGGGCTCCACTCTTTCCTAAACCGGGGCGAATTGAAATCTTCCAGCGGATCCAATTATATCGGTGCTCCGTCCCTGATGATTGTATCCCGCTATCCGGAATCCTTCCCATACGATTCTCAGGCCGGCTGGTTGAAAGATTATGACGATATCGCCCAGGATTACCGTACCGTCAACTCTGTGTGGCTGCAGGTGAATTTTCTCAAAAACCTGTATCTCAAGATGACAGCCGGAGCCGACTGCCAGAACCAGACTCGGTATTTCTGGTACGGTGAAGGAACCTCTTTCGGGAGGGATTTCAAGGGAGCCACCGCGATCCTGGGCAACACCCTGATGAACTATAATGTCAAGGCAGAGTTGAATTACAACCGTAACATCTCCGTCGCACACCATCTGGCTGCCGCTTGCGCATTTGACATGAACGGCTATCTCAACAAGACCAATTCCATGTGCGGGACGGAATTCGACTTTGAGTATCTCAGGGGTCTGGGCATCTCTTCGTCTGCCAGCCTGCATTCCATCCGGAAACTGAGCCGGGAGTATGTTCAATACGGCATCTACGGCCTGCTCGAGTATGATTATGACCGGATGGCAGGCGCCAGGGTAAGCTTGCGGGCCGACAAAACCCCCGGATTCGACCTCGGGTACACATTATTCCCAGCCGGCGAGGCCTACATCGACATTCACAATGCCTTCTTTAAGGGCAATAAGGCATTATCTTCCCTTAAGATAAAGGCAGGATACGGCTCTGCTGGGCGCGAAACGGTTCTCCCCTATGAGTGCATTCCTATGTATATCTCGGACATTGCCGCTGTCGAACCCGGCACAGAGGTATATCATGACGGGTTCTACCGCCTGATAAGCCGGGAGACCAATGCGGGTCTCGATATCGGATTCAGCAAAGACCGCTTCCTTATGTCGGTAAAGTATTACGACAAGCAGACGACCGACATGTTCAAGACATATAACTTCGGCAAGCTGCTTGCCACGCAATGGCAGCGGTCGTCCAGCTGGGACATAAGGGATTTCAGGGAGTCAACCCTCCGGAACCGGGGCGTGGAGGCAGACATATCTGTCGATGCCGTAAACAACGGATACTTACGCTGGACAATTTGGGGCAATGCAGCCTGCAACACCAACAATATACTGTTGCTGGACACAAAAGATGCCGTCCTGGAGGAACTGGTATCCGGCAAGTATTACGGTGCCAACCTTTCCGGCGGCACAATCAGCAGCGCCTGCGGTTATAAGACCGACGAGACTGGCCGTATTGTTAGCTCCAGGGCCTCTGCACTTGGCAATACCATACCCAGATTCATCGGAGCTGTGGGTACTCGGCTTACTGCCGGCAACATCACACTTGACGCCCGCTTCTCTGGAGCGGCCGGGTTCAATATCGTAAACGCCAATCCAGCTGCCGTATCGGGAATATCCCTTATCCCGGCATCGTACATAGAACCTGGCGACTATCTGCGGCTGGACCATATCTATGCATCATACGACATGCCTTTTCTATCCGGTCATGTCAAGAAGCTGGGCGTCAGTCTGTCCGCCCACAATCTGCTCTACCTCTCCCGTTACAGCGGATGGAATGCCGATGTCAACAGTTTTGGACCTACAGTGCGGTCCCACGGGGTAGACTATGGCTCTTATCCCTTGTGCCGGATTTACGTGTTAGGAATCAGCGTCAACTTCTAAATGATAAGCTATGAATACTATAAAATCCTTACTTTTAGCCTGTTTCTTCTCCGTATTCATGCTCGCGGCCGGGGGCGTTTTTGCCCAGGTTGCAAGCTTGACAGTCACGGGAACGGTAACGGGCACAAACGGAGATCCGGTTGTCGGAGCTGTCGTGATGGTAGACGGGACGACCCGGGGGGTGATAACCAATCTGGAAGGCCACTATTCCATCACTTTCTCACCAAAATCCGGAGCCAGGGCAGCGCTTGTATTCTCAAGCATCGGGCATAAGACCAGAAAGGTTGACATAGCCAGAAGCGGCAGATACGACGTGGTGCTTGAAGATGATTTTGAGATGCTGGACGAGGTCGTTGTCGTGGGATATGGCTTCATGCGCAAAAGCGACCTTACGGGTTCTGTAACGTCGGTGAAGGTGGATGACACCAAAGCCGTCCATAGTGCCTCTATCGACCAGATTCTCCAGGGCAATGCCGCCGGTGTGCAGGTTATCTCCAACAGCGCAGCTCCGGATGCCGGAGTCAGCATCACCATCCGGGGTGCAAGCTCTTTCAATACACGTTCGCAGCCCCTGTATGTCGTTGACGGTATCATCATAAATACCGATGGCGGCATGAGTGTGGGTTCACATCAGGGCAGCGACTCCGGAATCGACGAAGAGAATAACGGACTTCTGGGCATCAGCCCCCAGGATATCGACCACATAGAGATTCTGAAAGATGCATCGGCTACCGCCATTTACGGATCCCAGGGGGCCAATGGAGTAATCTTGATTACGACCAAGTCGGCCAGTAGGGAAAAACCGGCAATCACCTTCTCGTCCGGTGTCAGCTTCAGCTCCATCTATAAGAAATATGACCTGTTGGACATTGATGATTACAAGACGTTTCTGGACATGAAAGGTGTGCCCCACACCGACACGAATTATGACATATATGAGAGCGGTATCGCAGATGGGGACTATGAGGCTGTTGACTGGCAGGACTATGCCACCCGGATTGGTGTTACCCAGCGGTACTATTTAACCGTCGCCGGCAATCCGGAGAGTACGAACTACCGCTTCTCCTTGGGTTACAATGACAACCAGGGCATCATAAAGGGAACCGGTTTCCAAAACCTTACCGCCCGCATCAATTTGGATAAGGCCATCAATGGCTTCTCTTTCGGAACCAAGACTTCCTTCTCTTTCCTGTCCTCCCAGATGACTCAGGGAGCGGGAGGAAC
>CAMKTW010000016.1 GCA_946415795.1 uncultured Bacteroidales bacterium | reverse complement strand
AGCCATCTTGATAATGTCCGCCTGCCTGGGGGCGTCAGGTCAGGGTATTTTCCGGCAGAACGACACAATGGCCGGTGCACCGGGAGAGAATGCTTCTTCTTCTGAGTATAAAGAGGACGAGAACGAAACCGATGCCGATACCCTGCAGGGTTTCTCGCTGAAGCATCTTACCCGCGGCCTGCATCACAAAGAGCCGCTCAGGCCGGGATACGCCGCCCTTGGCGCGGCCGTAATGCCGGGACGCATCCAGATCTATAACAAGGACTACTGGAAGCTGCCGGTGGTATATGCAGGTATCGGAGCCGGAATAGGCGGCGGCCTGTATTTCAACGAACAGTATCACAAGACAGGAGACCAGAGGTTCGCCACCTACCGCACATTGTGCTATGCGGGGGCTGCCCTGGTATATTGGGGCCAGATGCTTGACGGTGTGGCCGGCCTTACAGATTCACGCACCCCAGACCCTGGCAAAGCCGCTGTCTTTTCCGCACTGCTGCCGGGTCTTGGCCAGGCATACATCGGGGAGTGGTGGCACATCCCCATCTGGTACGCCGGGCTTGGAGTCTGTGCATATACTCTCCATCTGAACAATATGCAGTATCAGCGCTACAAGTATATCTACAAGCTTGCAAGCGAGAGCGGATCGGGTTATACCGGACATATTACCGTCACCCAGGCTACAAGCTACAAAGATCTGTACCACCGCTACCGCGACTACTCCGTGGTTGCCACGGTACTGGTGTACGCCCTCAACATCATCGATGCCAACGTGTTTGCATATATGAAAGATTTCAATGTCAGCGACGACCTCTCCCTGAACGTGAATCCGTCTCTGATAGAAAATATCGACAGTAATTTCTCTCCGTCGCAGTCAATGCCGTCGTTCGGAGTCAATATGACATTTAATTTTTAATCACAATCACATACACATCACACTTTTTCAATGTACTCACCTGCTAAAACATTTTCAAAACTACTTTTAACATTACTGCTTCTGGTGGTTATCCCCGTCTCGTCATCAGCGCAGAAGCACAAGCCGGAAACAAAGAAAGTCCTCAAAGACTCCATTTCTGTACTGCTCTCCAAGCTGGATTCGATGCAGCGCGCATACGATGAGATGGTCTCGGCCCCTTTTGAAGAGATAGCCTTCACCTCCGACGAGGACAGCATCTCCTCTGACGATGACCCCAACTTCAATACGGATTCCGCGCTGGTAGCCTGGTACGACAACCTTATCCGCCACTCGCAGGAAGACGAGGACGAACTTATGGACGTCGGAGATATGAAATATACATCAGACATCCCTGACTCCGTATATATCGCCCGGCTTAACCGCATCAACACGTCGGTAAAGATTCCGTACAACGATGTCGTGCGCAGCTACATCATCTATTACACCCAGAAGATGTCCCGCGCCAAAATCGCCAAGATAGTGGGTCTGTCGTCCTATTACCTACCCATCTTTGAGGAGATCTTCGACCAGTACGGCCTGCCGCAGGAACTGGCAAAGGTTTCTGTGATAGAGTCGGCGCTCAATCCTATGGCGGTCTCCCGCGCCCGCGCAGCCGGTATGTGGCAGTTTATGCGCAGTACCGGTACCCAGTACGGCCTTGAGATAGACGAGTATGTTGACGAACGTTTCGATTATATAGAGGAGACACACGCCGCGGCCAAGTATCTGCGTGACGCCTATGCGATTTTTGGAGACTGGTCACTGGCGATAGCGTCGTATAACTGCGGCCCCGGCAATGTGAACAAGGCTATCAGAAGAGCCGGCGGCGGTCGTGATTTCTGGGATGTGTATCGTTATCTCCCCCGGGAGACCCGCGGTTATGTGCCGGCTTTCATCGCGGCGATGTACACCATGGCATACTACAAACTGCATGACATTGTTCCGTCACATGTTGACACTCCTCCGCAGGTGGATACATTCCACATCAACAACAACCTTCATTTCGGGCAGATATCCGAGTGCATCGGCATCAGCGTGGATATGCTCCGCAACCTCAATCCGGAGTATGTGAAGGACATCGTTCCCGGCAAGACCAAGACCCGTGTGATAAAGCTGCCGTACAGCTTTTCAGGGGCGTTCATCGATGTCCAGGATACGATATATGCCTATAAGGACAGCATTTTCTTCGATCCCGTCAGAGTCAAGGATGTCGGCGTGGTCAGAAATACCCGTGTCGCTGCAGGCGCACCGACCTACACGACATATACTGTCAAGCGGGGAGACAGCCTGGGCAAGATCGCTTCGCGTCACCATACCACCATCGCAAACATCAAGAAGTGGAACGGGTTGCGCAGGGAGACCATCGTCCCCGGCCAGCGGTTGAGGATCTACAGCGGCAAGGGCCCGTCATCTTCGTCTGTGGCATCTTCCGGAAGCTCCAAGTCGTCCACGGCTGCCACCGGCAAGGGCGGATACGTCACCTATACCGTGCGTAAGGGTGATACTCTGTACAGTATTGCCAACAAGTTCCCCGGAGTCAGCCTCAACGATATAATGCGTCTCAACGGCCTTACCCGCAAGTCCAAGATATATACCGGGCAGAAACTCAAGATTAAGAAACAATAGTTGAGTGCAATATATTTGGAGATGCAAAAAGTTTTTATACCTTTGCATCCCCAAACCAATGGTGCCATAGCTCAGTTGGTAGAGCAAAGGACTGAAAATCCTTGTGTCCCTGGTTCAATTCCCGGTGGCACCACAAAAAAAGACCTGATTTCACAGGTCTTTTTTTGTGGTGCCGGGCACTGGATTAGTCTGTGATGGAGCGGGAGAGGATTTCTATGGGATGCACCGCTTTTACTCCGGTGCCGTCGAAAATTTGCTGGCGGCAGGAGGTGCCGGGGGCGGCAATGATTACCTCTCGTGTGGAGTTTTTAACCGCCTTGCGCACGGCCGGGAACAGAACCATCTCTCCGATGGCCATAGATGTGGCATAATGCTCCTTTTCGTAGCCGAATGAACCCGCCATCCCGCAGCATCCGGACGGAATGACATTGACTTTTGCTCCCGGTATGAGTCTCAGCAGCTCCGTACACTTCCCGATACCGACAAGTGATTTCTGGTGACAGTGGCCGTGAAGCCAGATATCGGCATCCAAAGCCTTGAAAGCTGACTTGGGGATGCGCCCGGAGGCTGTTTCTCTGAGTATGAATTCATCGAATAGAAGGCAGCAAGATGCCAGGGATTTTGCTTTGTCGCGCATTTGTGCGGGGACAATATCGGGATACTCGTCGCGGAAAGAGAGTATGCATGATGGTTCTATCCCCACGAGAGGTGTTTCTTCATTCACCTTGCCGGAAAGCAGCCGCACGTTGCGCACGGCCAGTTTCTTTGCCAGATGCAGGCATCCCTTGGAAAAGGCGGCCCGTCCGCTCTCTGCGTGTCTTGGAATCTCAACAGAATAACCCAATTGCATCAGCAGCCTTGCAAAAGCAAGACCCAGTTCGGCCTCCTGGCGGGAGGTGAATTCATCTGCAAAAAGATAAACCTTACGTCCTGTGGGCGACCTGCGGCGGCACTCCCGGCTCACCAGATACCTCATACTGTGCCGGCTCAAGGTGGGGATGTGGCGCTCTGCCGCAAAGCCGACAATGCGCTTGACAAGCGTTTCTGCAGGTCGCCATCTTGCAAACAGGTTGTACAGCGGGCGCACGGCCGCACCCACGGACTCAACAATGGCCATCCGCGCTACCAGCCAGGCGCGCAACGGTGTGCCGTGACGGTCATATTTCTGCTGCAGCACCTCTGAGCGCAACTGTGCCATATCTACACTGGAAGGGCACTCAGACTTGCAAGCCTTGCACGCCAGGCACGAATCAAGAACCTCTGAGATATCCGTTACAGAGAAGGGCGACTTTTCCCGGGTCAATACTTCCCTGAGGATATTTGCCCGGGCGCGTGTGGATTTGAGCTCGTCCCGGGATACTTGATATGCAGGGCACATAGTTCCGCCTATACGCGGTGATTTAAGACACGCTCCAGCTCCGTTGCATTGCTCAATGGAGCACATAAGGGCGTGTGCCTGAGAGTGTACTCCGCTGGCCCCCTCAACCTTGCATTCATCGAAATCCGCGCGCCAGTTATAGCAGGTCGTGCCGCCGGGCAGGGAATCTTCAACACTGTAGTGCTGTCCCGCGGCAAACCTAAGCCACTCGTCCATCGGCGGCGAATCTATGATTTTGCCCATATTGAGCAACCCGTCAGGATCCCAGCACCGCTTCAAATCCCGCATCAGGGAGTAAACCTCATCCCCATACATCAGCGGAATGAATTCGCCGCGCAGGCGGCCGTCGCCGTGCTCTCCGCTGAGGCTTCCCTTGTGCTTGCGTACAAGAGCCGCCGTCTCTTCTGCTATCTGGCGGAATAGTCTCCTGCCTTCCTGAGTCTTAATGTTTATGATAGGCCTCAGATGTAACTCTCCGGTACTGATGTGACCGTAGAATACACAAGAGGTATGCAGGCGTTCCAGCATTGCTCGGAAGTCTTTCATATAATCCGGAAGACGCTCAGCGGCAACTGCCGTATCTTCAATCACCCCCACGGGCTTCGCATCTCCCTTCATACCGCTAAGCACCCCCAGCCCGGCTTTGCGCAATGCCCAGACTTTTTCCACATCAGAACCATATACACGGCTGCATTCATAAACCAGCCCGGATCCGAGGGCGTCCCGCTCGAAAGCTTCTGCCAGTGCATCGACATCGGCACGGGTGCCGGCGCGGAATTCAGCTATCAGCAGGGCCTGCGGAATTCCGGAGATGAAGCCGGCATTGCGTCTCTGTTCCGGATTCTGGTAGCTCAGTTCAAGAATCTTCCCGTCCATAAGCTCCACTGCGGCAGGATGGTGTCTCAAAGCTACAAGATTTGCCTGAAAGCTGTCCTGCAGTGAATTGCAGTGTGCGCAAACCACCATCTTCTCTGCGGGTGGCAATGAATCAAGCGAAAGGGTTATTTCAGAAATGAAGGCCAGCGTTCCCTCGCTGCCGGCAAGCAGCTTGCACAATGCGGCGCCCCGGCCATTGGGCAAAGCTTCCAGTGCTTCGTCAATTGCGTATCCGCAGCTGCGCCGCCTGAGGGATGTGTCGGGGTAGTTATCGCTGATCAGTTTTCTGGTCTGAGCATCTGCCGCCCAGACTTCCAGCTGCGAGATAATCTTCTCCAGCAGCGGTCGTTGTCCAATATAACCCGGCTCTTCCAGACGCTCAGTATCAAAATCACTGCCGTCAGACAATATCCCCCTGCAGGCTGTTACGTGATCCCTGGTGCTCCCGTAAATCAATGAATGTGTGCCGCAGGAGTTGTTGCCAAACATACCGCCTATGCAGCACCGGTTGCTGGTGGATGTCTCCGGGCTGAAGAAAAGTCCGTATGGCTTCAGTTCCAGGTTGAGTTCGTCCCGGACAACGCCCGGCTGCACCCTTGCAGTGCGCTTTTCTGTATCGATCTCGATTATTCGGTTCCAAGCTTTGATATCGACAACGATGCCGCTCCCTACAACCTGCCCTGCAATGGAAGTCCCGGCAGCCCTGGGTATAATGAACGTCTTTCTCCGGCGGGCTTCAGCCAGGAGGCAGACGATGTCGTTTTCGCCGGCAGGATACGCTACCGCCGCCGGTACCTCACGATAAATCGATGCATCGGTGCAGTAGGCCATCCGATGCAGGGAATCGGTTAAAAGAAGACTGTCTTTCCCGGTGCGCTCCAATACTAATGAAAAAAGGAGATGACCGCCTCGATGATACGGTCCTGGATGGCTGTGGTGAGTTCTGTATGCATAGGCAGCGACAAGACGCAGCTGGAGCATTCGCTGGAATTCTCAAGTGAACCGGCAGAGCGTGTAATATGCTTGAAGGCCTCCTGATGCTGGAGCGGCAGCGGATAGTAAACCATACTCGGAATACCGCGTTCAGCAAGAAAAGATTTCAGATCGTCACGTCTGCCGCTGTTTACTTTTATGGTAAATTGGTGATAGACGTGGGTGCTGCACGGACTCTGGACCGGAACCTGGAGATACCGCTCTTCCGGGTCAAACTCTTTAAACCGGGCAGTGTAATATGCCGCTGCGGCAGCGCGGGCAGCGCAGTATTCATCCAGATGTCTGAGTTTGATATCCAGCACCGCGGCCTGCAGGGTGTCCAGCCTGGAGTTGCAGCCTATCACATCGTGGTGATATTTCACTCTCTGCCCGTGATTGGCTATCATACGCAACTTCTCAGCAAGCTGGTCATCAGAAGTTATCATCGCCCCGCCGTCGCCATAGCATCCCAGGTTCTTTGATGGGAAAAAAGAGGTGCAGCCTATTGTCCCCATCGTGCCGGTCTTGGCCCGGCGCCCGTCACTGAAAGTATATTCGGCACCAATCGCTTGGGCATTGTCCTCAATTACGTATAGGTTATGTTCTCTTGCAAAGGCAAGCAACGGCTCCATATCGCAACTCTGCCCGAACAGATGCACAGGAATAATGGCCTTCGTGCGTGCGGAAAGGGCTCCCGGCAAAGCGTCAATGCAGATATTGAAGGTGCGCGGATCCACATCCACCATCACCGGCGTAAGCCCCAGCAGTCCGATAACCTCGGCAGATGCCACATAAGTGAATGCGGGAACGATAACCTCGTCACCCGGCTTCAGGTCAAGAGCCATCAAGGAGATCTGGAGTGCATCAGTGCCGTTGGCACAAGGTATCACGTGGGGTGCACCGAGGTATTCCTCAAGATGGGCGGCGAACTCTTTGACGGCAGGGCCGCCGATAAATGCGGTCTGGTCGATGACGCGCATAACGGCGCTGTCCACCTCGTCCTTTATTCTGAGGTACTGCCCACGCAGATCAACCATTTGGATACTGTCAGCCATACCGTCAGAATCTAATACCTTACATCTTCCCATCCGAACGGATGTTTTGCCGGCGGCAGTGCCGCCAGGGGGTGATAATCACCCACCAGGCCGATTGGACGTGCATTGCGGATATCGTGAACTATGCTGATGCAGGGGAGAGCCTCGCTGATGCGGAAACCTTTGCCGGCGAGGATATTCATATAGCTCTTGGTGTGAAGCTCGGTGAACCCGGCGCTGAATTCAAATTCGTCACCGTCGATATTCAGGGTACGATATGTCTTCTTCTCGCCCTGCACTGCATTTGGCGGCAGGCATTCTGCATTGATACTCAGAAAGTAGCGTACCCTTGCCTTCTTCAGAGACAGGAAGCCGGCCACCCGGTCGAAACTCATCACGTGCACAATGTTTTGCTCTACAGGTCCGAATACCCACTGCAGCATATCATAGAAATGTACACCGATATTGGTGGCCACTCCACCGCTCTTGTGGTTGTTTCCCTTCCAGGAAGAGTAATACCATTTGCCCCGTGAAGTTATGTAGGTCAGGTCAACATCATATATCTTGCCGGCGGGACCTTCGTCTATTCTTTTCTTGAGCGCAACAATGCTGTCGTGAAGGCGCAACTGCAGGATATTGTATGCCTTGTGCCCGGTCTGCTCCTCTTCCCTCATAAGGGACTCAAGGTTCCAGGGATTCAGTACTACCGGTTTTTCGCAAATAACATCTGCACCCAGGCGCAATCCATATCGGATAAACGCATCGTGGGTATAGTTGGGAGTACAAACACTCAGCCAGTCAATCTGCTCCTTGGTCCCTTTGACCTTGGAACAGAAACGGTCAAACTGCTCGTGTTCAGTGAAGAAAGAACACTCCGGGAAGAAGCTGTCCAGTCTCCCCACGCTGTCAAACTTGTCATAGGCGGCCACAAGGTTGTTGCCCGTGTCCGCTATCGCTTTCAAATGGCGCGGTGCGATATAGCCTGCCGCCCCTATCAATGCAAAATTTGCCATAATTACAATCTCCCGTCTATAATCTCGCGGGGCATAATGCCCTTGACGTCATAAATAACATGCACAGGCTTAAGGATAGCATCAATATCCACCTCGTGTTTGCGGAACTCACGGTGGCCGACAGCCACTATCGCGCAATCGAAACGGTCACTTGGAAGTTCGCTCACTATATCGATGCCGTACTCCTTCTTCACTACCGCAGGGTTGGCCCAAGGGTCATATATAGTGATATTGACATTGTATTCCTGCAGCGCGTGGTATATGTCAATGATCCTGGTGTTACGCACATCGGGACAATTCTCCTTGAATGTGAACCCCATAATTATCACACGGGAGTGCAGCACCTGGATACCCTTCTTGAGCATCAATTTTACAGTCTGGTTGGCCACATAAGCCCCCATTCCATCGTTCATCCTGCGGCCGGCGAGGATAATCTCCGGATTGTATCCCAGGCGCTGGGCGCAGTGGGCGAGATAACACGGATCTACACTGATGCAATGCCCGCCCACCAGACCGGGACTCATCTTGATAAAGTTCCACTTGGTACCGGCGGCGTCAAGTACATCCTTAGTGTCAATGCCCATCAGGGAAAATATCTTTGACAGTTCATTGACAAAGGCAATGTTAATATCCCGCTGGCTGTTCTCAATTACCTTGGCGGCCTCTGCCACCTTGATTGAAGGTGCCTTGTGTGTACCGTTCTTCAGCACGGAATTATAGACTTTGTCTATGATATCCGCAGCCTCCGGAGTAGAACCCGATGTAATTTTAAGGATATTCTCTACAGTATGCTCCTTATCTCCGGGATTGATGCGTTCCGGACTGTAGCCAGCATAGAAATCTTCGTTGAATTTAAGCCCGGATACCCTCTCAATCACAGGGATGCACTCGTCTTCGGTTACACCCGGATATACAGTGCTCTCATATACCACAATGTTCCCTTTTGAGATAACCTTGCCCACGGTCTCGGATGCTCCCAGCAGAGGTGTCAGGTCTGGGGTATTGTTGCGGTCCACCGGGGTGGGTACCGCAACAACATAGAAATTACACCCTGCAATGTCATCCAACCGTGAAGTGCAGCGGAAACCGTGTTTTGCTATGGCTTCCTGTAAAAGAGAATCAGGAACTTCCAGAGTTGCGTCGTGTCCGGCCATCAAAGCCTCTACGCGTTGAGTGTTCAAATCATATCCCACCGTTTCAAACCGGGTTGAGAAAAGTCTCGCCAGCGGGAGGCCGACGTAGCCCAGGCCTATCACCGCAATTTTAACGTTTCCCATAATTTATGCCTTGTCGTCTTTTTCTGTTGTATCGTCGCTATTGCCGTATCCGTACTGGTGGCCGTAGCCGTAGCCATAACCATATCCGTGTCCGTAGCCATATCCGTAACCGTACCCATAGCCATAACGGTTGCTGTAGTAGCCGCGTTTCTTATAGTTGACGTCGTTCAACAAAATCATCATATTGGGATAGTCGCCACGGTCGTTCAGTGCTTGCAAATCAGGCAGCATACGTTTGTCAAAGCGGCCGGAGCGGATAACGAATATCGTCTGGTCAACTAATCGTTTCAAGATGCTGGAGTCCGCTACAATGCCGGCAGGCACGGCATCAATCAAAATAAATTCGTAGTTTTCGCGCAACCAGGCAAACAGTGTATCAAGCCGCGAACTGGACAGCAGCTCAGCCGGGTTTGGAGGTATGGGTCCGGAAATAATCAAATCTGCCCCCGGCGCTACCACGTTGTGGCGCACCAGCGATACGTAGTCGTCTGTCTTACCGGAAAGATAGTCTGATATTCCCTGATGCTTGCGCAAATTAAAGATGCGGGTCAGCGTACCCTTGCGCAGGTCCAAATCCAGAAGGATTACCCGCTTGCCTATCATCGCCAGGCTGGCGGCTATGTTAGAAGAGAGGAAGGTTTTACCGGCCCCCTCCATCAGCGACAGCAGCATATAGCTGGTTGCCTTGCCGTCTGGATTACGGGTATATTCAAGATTGCTCCTGAGTATTCGGAAAGCCTCTGATATCGCATCCCGGCGCTTGCCGTCAACCACAATCATACGGTTATCTTTCTTGGGTTTGCAGGGAATCTCACCCAATACGGGCAAGGAAATGTAATTCTCCACATCCTTGCGGAAACGGATTTTTGTATCTAATATCCTGGACAGGAAGAAAAATGCGACAGGAATCAACAGTCCCAGCAGGATGCCAATTGTAATCAACCGTCTGCTGTCAGGGGAGACAGGTACAGGATTCACACGAGCCCTGTCAATTATTCCAGCCTTACCTTCAATGGAGGGCTGGCTTATAAGCAACTCCTCACGTTTTGTGAGCAGAGTAAGGTAGAGAGCCTCTTTGATACCCTGCACGCGGGCGATGTTATCCACATATTGCTGGCCTGTGGGTACAGAGCTGATTTTTGCCCTGGCCTTTGCTCCGGCCATCTCTACATTTACAATTCTCTGCTCCAGGGCGCCGATATAGGACTCGATGAGCTGATTCAGGTTACTCTTCAGCGTGGTGAGTTCCAATTGCATACTCTGCACTACCGGGTTGTTTGTGGTGCCGCTCTCCTTATACTTGTCCAGTTTCAGGACAAGTTTGTTGAAATCTGATATCGTCTGGCGGATATTCTCATCATCGATATCGATAGTCACCGGGAAGAGTTTATTCTCCGCATTGGCATCGGTAAGGGATTGCAGGTATCTGGCGTGGGAGATCTGATCCCGCAGGCGCTCCGACTCTTCTGCCGAGGCCTTGCTCGCGGCCATATATGTCTGACCGAATTCCTCAACATTGAGCAGTTGGTGTTCCTTCTTGAAAGTGGCTATCTTAGCCTCCTGTGAACCGAGCTCGGCATCCAGCTGGGCAACTCGGCTGTTGATGAATTCCGACGTCTGCATAATCACAGACTTCCTCTCTTCAAGGGCATTCTCGTTATACACCTCAATCATAGTGTTAAGTATGTCAGCCGCCCTCTCCGGAGACCTGTCGGTAAGTGAAAGATTGATGATACCGTCAGAATCGGAGCTGCGTGCTGCGGATACCGCGTCCCTGTAGTTTGCGACAACATCGTATATGTTCCAGCGTACCACCTTGATGGGGATGTCCAGGTATTCTTCACGCAGTGCCCACGTAGGCTTGATGCATACACGGCCTAAGCGTGTGGAGGCGGTGTCGGAAAGACGACTTGTCACAGGTTCCGCCCCGTCGATACTGATGGTACATAAGGAGTCCCTGCTCACGATAACATAGAATGAAGCATAATCCCGCTCATTCATATCCGGCATTTCTGCCTCGATGGGGGAGTTTTTGTATAAGTCCTTCATCCTTTTGACAATCCGGGTCTCATAATAATATGACGTGTTGAGATTGAGACGCCGGGCTGTCTCCAGCATTGCAGTTTCTGACTTCAATATAATAATCTCGTCATTAAGGAACCTGGACGCCGCACGGTTGCGTCGTTGCAGGGCACGCTCCAGCTGGGCGGTCATAGTGTTCTCAGTAGTCTCGTAAACCTTTATTTTTGCGTGACTTTCGTAGAAGCGGTCGCTGCGGTCGGCATAATACCACCCGGCGGCTCCCCCGATGGCCGCGAAAAGCAGAAGCCAGTGCAGGTTGCGCAGGACAGTGAAAAATATGTCTTTGAAAGATAAGGAGTTGGCGTCCTTCTTATCCAGAAACGAGAGCTCGTTTTGAGAGATATCCTGTGCCATATGCTATTCTTTGTTTCTGTTAAGCAGCAGAATTGATGTGATGAAAGATCCGAAACTTGTTATAGAAGACACTATCCCTATAAACGCCAGAACCTGATTTGAAGATTCGAGGAAGTTCTTGTATTCACGGTCGCGGGTTATTATAAAGTCGTTCTGCTGTAGCATAAAGAACGGGTCGTTGAACACATCTGAAGAACGTGGATCGAGATAGCGCATCACCATCTTGCCGTTCACCTCCCGCATCACAGCAATCTTGTCCCGGTTTGTATATACGTTGAGGTCTCCAGAGAGCGCCAGCGCCTCAAGAAACGTGCAGCGCTCGTTCTCTATGCTGATGGCCCTGCCCCCGTTGGAGCCGAGAAAGAAAATCTTGAAGTTCTGGAAGCGGACCATAACAAAAGGGTCGTCTATGTACCCCCCCGATATCAACTTGTCGCGAAGCAGTTCCTGAAGCTGGAGCCTGGTGAGGCCGGCCACGTGAATAACCCCGAGAACCGGAAAATTGATGTCGCCGTATTGATCCACCAGGTATCCTATATAGCGATTACCGCCGAGCATATTATTATTCATGCCCTGACCTCTGTTCAGGTTGAAGGGTTTGGAGAGTTCCTCGTCGGAACAAGAGACAATGATGGTGAGTTCGTCGTAAGGGCTAATCACAGCCTCAAACTTGTTCTCCAACTCTATCTGAGTACCGTGAGTCATATCCTGCAGATATGCCACTTGCTTAGTGGTGACGCAGGAGACCTGCAACATTAATGCAGCTGTAACGATACCGCCAAGAAACCAATGTTTTAAAGCCATAACAGTGTTATCATTATAAGTATGCGAAGATACTACTTTTTTACGATAAATCGTTTCACAATATTCTTGATACTTTGCTTACATAATTCTGCGATCCACTCTGTTCCAAATCTGGCCGCCCATCTTTGGCAGTGAGTATTAATCAACAGTCTGTATCGGTGTATAGGATGATGCCGATCTTCCAGCGCCTTGATGACGTCATCTGTAGTGTGGAACACCAGCCCTTCGCTTTGCCAAAACTTCTCCCGCTCCGGTACCCTGTCCCGTACGCTCACCCGGTAGCCGTCCCATCTGCGGCCTGTATCTGTCAGATATAGTGTACGATTAAAATCGGTGTCCAGCATAGGCTCGTATTCTATCCCCGAGTCACGGATGTCATAATGCTTCCAGAGATCCATACTGTTAAAAGGGGAGCGGGGACTGCCGTGGGCACAGGCGGTATGCACCGGGGCGATTGTCCGTAATTGGGTAAGATTACGGCAGAAATCCCCGTAAGCCGCAGCCATATCACCCTGGGTTGAGGTCAAAGACTCATAATGATAGCCTATGGTATGGCCCAGCCCTGCAATCTGACGGATAATGCCAGGGTTGCCCCAGATATCCATATAGCGGAAATAGTAGTTTGCCGTAAGACCCAAGCTATGTTCTGCCCGTGCGATATCCAAGGCATTCGCCGGCTTTAAATCAATGTCATGCCGCAGCTCAAACTCAAGGCCACAGTCTATTAGTGCCTGGCACAGCTGTCTGTATTTTGCTAAGGTGAAATCCATAGCTATTTCCGTTTATTGTTTTGCTCAATCATCACGTTTGTCTTTAATCCGACCAGACGTACATAAGATATGACGGCGTCTATCGGGAATAATGGGAGGTAGCGTAAAAAATTGCGGGTGTGTACGGCCAGTGCAAGGGTCTTGTGAATCAGAAGCGGGTAACGTTTGAGATGACTGTTGTCGTGGTTATGGCCAAGGTTGCCCTCATCTAATACCATAGCCTTGATGCGCCGCGCCTTTTTGGACCAGCGCCGGGAAGGATCATACAAAGGCATAACTTCTGCCGGCATCCCAAGGTAATCTACTGCAAAGGAGCAGAAGGCTTTCCATTCCGTCGTAAAGCCCATCCGGCGGATACGGCTTTCAAGCAGAGGGAGGTCTAATTCCTTATGGTAAACCCAGAGCAGGCGGCACCAGTCACAAATCTGGCGAAGCCCGATACCACCGTATAAAAAATGCTGGATAATGTGTGAAAAAATAAAAATCGCATCATTATCGGCAGATGGCAACAGCACATCCGCATCTCCATTATGCCACACCCGTACCCCGCCGCTGTTTAAGGTATCCTCCTGAACCTGATCGATAACAGTGTCAGATTTCTTGAACAAATAATTATGAAGGTTTCCGTGCAGTTCAACAATCCAGGCGCCCATCACCATCCCCTGATGCATCCCCTGCTTATCCTCGGCCATTACAGTGGATGCCACAGGCGCCAAAAACAATTTGGCCCTCTCATAATTAACGGCGTCCAAAAGCATATCCACATCGCCTGACGCCCTCCAGAGGGGCCTCTCATAGCACTGGGCGATACCCTGTCCTTTCAAGACCACAAAATGAATTCCAGCTCCGGTCATTTTCTGGGTCGTAACCTCAATAAAGCGGTTCATAAGGCGGTTGCGATGCTCCAGAAACATCATCCTCTCCATCAAAGCGGTAGTCTGCTGCCCGGCCAGCAGCTCTTTGTCAACGTGTTGAAGCCCCGCGGCCACCAGCCCCACCACAGATTGCTCCTTTGCAAGTTGATACAAGGCCTCTACGTCAATCGCTGTATCAGGCGGCAGGGGCTCGCTCCGTTCCCAAAGCCCGGAGCGGACCAGAGCGAAAAAAGTTTCTATGTTATGCCCCGATTTAGAAGCCATTTATGCATTCAACAACTACTTTTACCTCTTCCATAGTAATCGCAGGACCAATCGGCAGGCTGAGTTCTTCTGCCGCAATTTTCTCTGTAACGGGGAGCTGCAACTGCGGCAAATTCCATCCTTGCCGGGCATAACACTCCTGTTTGTGGGGAGGAATGGGGTAGTGGATCACAGTGCCGATGCCGCACCCGGCCAGGTAATCTTGCAAAGCGTCGCGGCGGCCGTCTGAAACAAGGACCGGGAACAGGTGGTAAACATTCTGCCCTTCAGGGAGCCGGTCCGGCAGGGTTATCAGTCTGTTTGTAATATTCTCGTAATAATAGCCGGCTATCGCCTTGCGATGGGCATTATCCTCATCCAGATATTTGAGTTTGACATCCAGAATGGCTGCCTGGATCTCATCTAAACGGCTGTTGCGCCCTGCGTATTTGAAAACATATTTCTTTTGGGAGCCGTAGTTTGCCAGGGCTCTGACAGTTTCTGCAAGTGCAGGATCGTCTGTCGTTACGGCACCGCCGTCTCCCAATGCCCCGAGATTCTTCCCTGGATAGAAACTGTGCCCGGCAGCATCGCCTGCAGAGCCGGTTTTCCGGCCATCCGGAGTATGGCATCCGTGCGCCTGGGCATTGTCTTCTATTAACTTGAGGTTATACTTCTTGCAAAGCGCACCGATTCTCTCTGTATATGCGTTGCGGCCATACAGATGAACCAGGCAGACAGCTTTGGTACGGGCGGTAATGTGCTCTTCTATGTTCTCGTCGTCTATCTCCAGAGTATTGAGACGGGGCTCTGCAAGGACAGGTATTAAACCATTCTCAGTAATTGCGAGAATTGTGGCAATGTATGTATTGGCCGGCACAATCACTTCATCACCAGCACTCATAATACCCATCTCTATGTATGCTCGGAAGATCCAGATAAGGGCATCCAGGCCATTGGCACAACCGACACAGAAATCGGTGCCGATATACTTAGCATAATCCTGCTCAAACCGTTCATTTTCCCTACCTTGCAGGTACCATCCGTAGTCAATTACCCGTCTGGCTGCCTCACGGATCTCCTCACCGTGCAATGCAGTTACCTCTCTTAAAGATAAAAATGGTATGTTCATAATCGATAGTTTATCCTCTGAATGTCAGAAATTCTTCGTAATCACGGATATAGTCTTCTGCTTGATAAACCTCTGACGCCAGCACCATACAGACAGATCCAGATGAAAAGTCATCCAGATCACGCCACATCCCCGGTTTCACATAGAGTCCCTGATATGGCCTGTTCAGAAAGAAGCTGCGCTTCTGAGTGCCGTCGTCAAGCGTGACGGTAAAAGAGCCGGAAGCTGCCACAATGAGTTGCTCAAGATTCTTGTGGGCGTGTGAGCCCCGGCTTTCCCCCCCGGGTACATCATACAGATAATACACGCGCTTCACGTCAAAGGGCAGTGTCTGGCCATTCTCCACAACAGTCAGATTACCCTTCCGGTCGCTGTGATGTCTGTCCAGCTCTATAAGGCAGCAGTCTTCCACACTATATCTTTCCATCTCGTTTTAAGTTTAAGAATTCGTTATAATCCCGGATATAATCGTCGCTATCGTAATGGATGGAGCCAAGTTCCAGAGCCAGGGAGTTGGTGGAGAAATTATCAATAGAGCGCCACAGGCCTCTGGGGATATACAACCCATAATATGAACGATTCATCTGGAACGTTTGAAGATGCTCACCATCATCAACAACCACGTCAAAAGACCCAGACAACGCAATAATGAACTCTTGGTTTTGGCGGAATGCGTGTCCGCCCCGCGCTTCACCACCAGGAACATCATATATCCAATATGTCCGTTTAATCTCGAACGGTATATGGTTCATCTGCTCCACGAACGA
>CAMKTW010000015.1 GCA_946415795.1 uncultured Bacteroidales bacterium | reverse complement strand
CTGGCAGCCCGTAAGCCTCGGCGAGAGCCGCCTGCGCATCGAAACTGCCGCCCTCACCGCCACCGCCGCCGTCTACCTCTCCTGCTGCTGACCACTCCCTTTTGCATCGCGTGTTGTGGCAGTGCAGATCCGGTGTTAAAAGTTTTTTAACAAATTATTGAATAGCAGCGCTTTAGCGAGCGTTTGTTTGCCGCCTCGTGCCTTTATAGGGCTATGGCGCCAAGCCATTATTGCGTTGGAAGCGCTCTGCTTGGGATTCTTTTGGCGCCACTTTGTTTGCATAACTCTGAGATTCTTCTCACCTTTGGTTAAGTATTAACCTTTTCGGTCATCATTGTTGGTGGCGGAAGCAAATGTAGAGGAGGAACAACAATGACTGTAAAGCAGTTTTTTCATCTGTGTGCCGATGGGGCAGCATCCAAAGGCTTTATCCTGAGTGAGAAAGATTTTCGCACGGCAATGAATATCATTGCGGTCTGTGCGGCTAATTCCGCGGTAACTGTGGTAGCCTTTTGTCTGGAAGACACTCATCCCCACTTCCTTCTTTTCGGAACTCTGGCCGACTGCGTGCTGTTCAAGCAAATGCTCGAAACAATGTACCGTCACTATGCTGCAAGCACACGAGGCGGAGAATTGCCTTTTGACCTGGATCTGGAAATATATCCAATCGGAAACGATGTCAATTATCTCAGGAATGTTGCCGTTTATGTTATCTGCCAGCCAACGAAGGACCGTAAGCGGATAATGCCCTACGATTATCCCTGGGGCAGCGGGTCCCTGTATTTCAGGAGCAAAAGAGCAGTGCCGGTATGGTTTTGCGATTCTGAAGGCAATGTGTCGTCGCCTGTGGCTTTCGGCAAACTGAACAGTCTGGTCCGAAGAGAAATGCTTCACACCCGTAAATATACAGTACCGGACGATTGGCTGGTGGCCGACGGAATACTGCTCCCGTCAAACTATGTAGATGTTGCACTCTTTGAGTCAATCTACCAGACCTATAATTCATTCAGGGTTTTCCTGGCCGGCAGCAGAGTCAAGGATGATGAAATCAGAAGTAAAATGGCAGAAGAGCGGGGTGTCCAGATGGAAGACTTGGAGGCCCGTCAGGTTTGTGGGGATGAAAGCAATGCTCTTTATGGAACCCGCAATACACGCCTTCTGGACAGCCGCTGCCGGATTGCCCTTGCGCAAGTGCTGCGACGTAAACACCATCTTACTTATAGGCAGATATCTGCGCTGGTACATCTTCCGGAAACAGAGGTGGGACGTTCGGTTGCCTCCTAAGGCACAGCAAACTGGTCACCAACATCTCGTCTTGCAAAACTGGTGTCAAAGGTACTGTGGCTTAGATGGCCTTGGGTAGGCTATTTGCCGATTTGCGCTTGGCGCCATACCCCTAAATAGGCTTTTGGTGACAAGCAATATCGCGCTGCAACCTATTCTGGGAGAGGTTGGTTTGCCACCACTTGTGTTCAAGATAATAATTTTTTCTAACTTAGCATATTATGAAAAAGACAGTTATACTCATTCAGGCAGCTTTGATGCTGATGATGGCTTCCGGCTGCTGCCAGAATGCCCCTCAAAACACAGAAGGCGAAATGACGAACCCTGTAATCGAAAACATTATGGCCCGCAGGTCGGTAAGGCATTACACCGACCAGGCCGTGTCGCGCGAGCTGTTGCAGCAGATAGCGGAGTGCGGCGTCAATGCGCCCAACGCGATGAATCACCAGCAGTGGGAGGTTCGTATCATCGACAGCCAGGAGTACTTTGACGGCTTGACACAAGTTTTAAAGGAGAAGTCTCCGTACCCTATGGGCGATGACGATCCCAAGTTCCGCAACTGCCTGCGCAACGCCACCGCCGCCATAGCTGTGGCCTGTCCCGATGACGAGTCGGGTATGTGCCTGATAAATGTCGGCCTGCTTTGCGAGAACGTATGCCTGGCAGCCAAGTCCCTGGGCCTTGGTTCGGTGGTTATGGCCGGTCCGGTGATGATGATCAACAGCATCCCCGAGGCCAAACCGTTCCTGGACCGTCTTAACTTCAGCGAAGGCTATAAACTGCGCGTAATAGTGGGCCTCGGCTATCCCGACGAAGAACCTCAAGCCAGACCCCGCGACCTGGGCAAGATAAAGTTTGTGGAGTAGGGCGGCATCGTCCGCAACAATCTGTCCAGGGGTATAATCACTCGAAGTGATTGTAAATGACCGTGGGGCGATGGGCGCGGACGCTCATCGACGGGAACCAGATATCTGCGGGAGTGAGGCCGCAGGAATCGATGGCCTGCAGGGCATATTCGAGGCGGCCGAAGCGTGAATCGACATTGTTTGTGCCAAAGGTGAATTTGATGCCGCGAGCCTTCGCACGGCGGATTATGGTGAAGCTGGGGATACGGTACCTGGGGTTGATTTCCAGCGCTATCTTATATTTCTCAAGCACATCCAGGATCCTGTCCACCCTCTCCGGTGTCCATAGCATATCGTAATCGGGCTGAAGGGCATCGGGGATAAAGGTCGGATTTGCGTAGATGTCCGCAGGCTCATTGGTGAGTATCAGCACGGTCTGGTCCACCAGATGGTCCATATACCCCTGTGCGTCAATATCGTCAAAGAAGACCTCTTCCGGACGGTAGATGCGGCTCAGACGGCCCTTGTGGTCCACAATGGTCATAGCATCGGTAAAGAGATACTCAAATATCCCCAGCGCCTCCTTCGAGAAGGTCTGAGTCCACCTGCGGCCTTCGCCCTGCACGCCGAACAGGAAAGGTTCGCCGGCAATCTCATCGTAATAGGAATACACCTCGGCATCGTCGGCCAGCATCCTGCCCACCCCGCCTTCTCCGGCATTGGGAGCCACGCCGTAGTTGATACCGTAGTTCATACTCATTGCGTGAGCCATCTCCTTTGTAAGGTCGCCTTTGAGGTGGACGTGATAGTCTATTACCGGGAAATCCCTCTGCTGCAGACGTATGATGCCGTCGGAGGATTCCTCCACCGGCGGCAGGGTATCCGCAGGGTTCCTGGCTTCGGCCGGCAGGGGAGCAACCGCAAGATTGCGGAAACGAACGCTGCCTTTCTGGCACGAAATATCAATCGTGCCGGGGACGATCAGCTGCCCGGTGTGCGCGGAATCCCTCCAGGGCTTTTCTGGCTCTGTGTAGCAAACCACATCCACGTCATTGATCCGGATACCTATGTTTTTGCCACGCACCGCCACGCAGAAATCAAACCATTCGCCATCGGTGGCCAGGGAGCGGTACAGGTTGCGCACGGAGTGCAGGCTGCCGGTCTTGAGCGAGCCGTCCGGCACTCCGTTGTGGATTATCATCTCATATCCGGTACCGTCGCCTGAGCGGCAGAAGCCGATTGCGGCGACCGCACCGCTGTCGGTGAGCGTCTGACCGGAGATTTCAAAATTGTCATAAACGGTGCGGCCGGCCCAGTCATCGCCCTCCTGGAGGTCGATTCTGGCAGGCACCCGGGTGCAGGCAGTCAATGCCAGCAACAGCAGAGGCAGGAATCTGGTCATATCTTGATTTTCTATGATTCAAAGCTAAGAATATTTTGGCGGTTGGGTAAATAATTTTACCTTTGCAGGCCTTTTCTCGTGAAGAAGAGGAAGTTAAACCATATTATTAACTTTTAAAACCAGTTACAATGGCTGTAAAGATTCGCCTGGCTCGCCACGGCAAGAAAGATTTCGCATTTTACCACATCGTGGTAGCTGACTCCCGCGCACCCCGCAACGGTCGTTACATTGAGCAGCTCGGCACTTACAATCCCAACACCAACCCTGCAAGCATCGTTGTGAACAGCGAGCGCGCACTCTATTGGCTTGGCGTAGGTGCTCAGCCCACCCCGACCGCCCGTCGCATCCTCTCTTATGAAGGTATCCTTCTTAAGAAGCACCTTGCAGGCGGCGTAGTCAAGGGCGCCTTCACCGAGGAGCAGGCTGCTGCAAAATGGGATGCCTGGAAAGCAGAGCGTGACGCCAAGGTTGCCGCTAAGGCATCCGGTGTTGCTGCAAGCAAGCGTGATGCCGCCAAGGCCGCTAAAGAGGCTGAGGCTAAGGTAAATGATGCCCGCGCAGAGGCTATCGCCAAGAAGAAAGCAGAAGAGGCTGAAGCTGCACGCAAAGCAGCAGAAGAGGCCAAGGCTGCCGCCGAGGCTGAAGCTGCCGAGGCTCCCGCTGCTGAAGAAGCTGCAGAAGAGGCTCCCGCAGAGGCTTAAGGCAATGCGTATTCTCAAGTCGTACGGAACCGAAGGCGGCGTTATTGTAAGCGCTCCGGAGGTTGACGTCGAGCAGAGATCAAAAGAACCGGTATTCATCGATTTCGATGGACTGCCGGTTCCTTTTTTTATTGAGGAGGTCACCCCCCGCACAGGGGCCAGATACTATATCAAGTTTGTGGATATCGATTCCCTGGAGCAGGCAGAGGAGATAGTGGGCAAGGAGCCTTATTTTGAAGGCGGGGAAGATGAAGATGGCGAAGACATCACAGGCTATACCCTCTGTGATGCATCCGGCCGTGAGGTCGGCAAGATTACCGCTTTTGAAGATATCCCCGGGAACCCCTGCGTAGAGATCAGCGGCGGCGCGCTTGTCCCCTGTCCAGAAGAGCTGATTGTCAAGGTTGACAACCGCCGGCGCCGCATCTGGCTCCAGATTCCGGAAGGTCTGCTTTAGATTACCTGTAAAGAAACTATTTCTCCACCTTTGCCTTGTACGCCGTCCTGGCAAGGCCGTGGGAGATATTTGTCAGCCGCTTGGCAATAATCTTGCGGCGGATGGGAGCTGCCTTGTCGGTGAACATTACGCCGTCCAGATGGTCCAGTTCGTGCTGGATCATACGGGCCGCGAAATTGTCAAAGGTCTCCTCTTTTTCTTCAAGATTCTCGTCAAAATAGCGCACCGTGATTCTTTTGGGGCGCTTGATATCTGCATCTACGCCGGGTATGGAGAGGCACCCTTCTGAATATTCAGAAATCTCCCGGCTCTCTTCCACCACCACCGGGTTGACCATCTTGCGTACGAAACCTTTCAGTTCCGGATAGTTCTCTACCAGTTCGTTGCCGTCCACTATGAGTATCCGCTCGCTGACACCCACCTGGGGCGCGGCCAGGCCGCAGCCGTCGGCGTGCTGCATTGTCTCGTGCATATCATTGAAGAATTGCTGCACCTGAGCCTTGTCGGCTTTGGAAAGATCGACCTCAGCCGCACGGTCGCGCAGCACCGGCGATCCGTATAGGTAAATAGGTAATATCATTGTTCTTTCATTTTTGCATTTTCCGGCCGGTCCATCCAGGCCTGGAGGATTATGGCCGCCGATATCTTGTCCACAGCCTCCTTCTGGCGACGGGCCATCTTCTTCATCCCTCCGTCAATCATAGCCTTGTGGGCCAGCACCGAGGTGAAGCGTTCGTCCTCAAGAGTAACAGGAATGTCGGGGAACTTTTTCTTCAGCAGATTCAAAAAAGCATCGACATCCCGGGCCGCCTCGCTGGGGGCGCCGTTCAGGTTAATCGGATAGCCCACCACAAAGCGGACAATGGTCTCTGTCTGCGAGTATTTTTGAAGATAATCTATTATATTTGCAGAATGGACCGTGTCCAGAGCCGTTGCAAACACCATCAGCGGGTCGCTTACCGCCAACCCGGTGCGTTTGCGCCCGAAATCGATACCGATTATTCTGTTCATCGTCCGCAAATTTAATGCATTATGCCCAAAAATAGAAATACCTACGATTTTTCGGTGAGCAGCAGCGGCGGCAGCAGGAAGATCCTCTCTTTCAAGGCAACCACCGGATGGGCAGTCGCAGCTCTGGCGGCAGCGGTTCTTGCGGTGATGGTGCTCACATACATCCTGATTGACTTCACTCCGATCAGGAAGACTCTCCGCGGCTACCCTACAGACCTCAGCCGCGAGACAGCCCTTGAGAACCGGTTTCTGATAGATTCGCTTCAGAAACAGATTTCTCTCTGGGCATTCCAGGTAGGCAACATCCAGCGGGTTATGAGCGGGCGCGAACCCATTGATATGGACAGCATCGAGACCCTCCGCAACGACGAGGGCGAGACAGACTTGTACGCCACAATGTACGCCCATCAGGATTCTGTACTGAGGGGGCTGGTGGAGAAGGAGGCGGCTATGGCAAGCCCCGGGAACGGACCCCTTGCAGACCTGAACGGGCTAAAGTTCTTCACCCCCGTGAAGGGTATGGTCACGGAGAACTTCAACAAGGCGATAAACCATCTCTACATCGATATCGCTGCGGAAGAGAACACCCCTGTTTACAGCATCCTGGACGGCACAGTGGTGAGCGCCGACTGGACCGATGATTATGGCTATGTTATGATAATCCAGCACGGTTACGACCTGGTATCGGTTTACAAACATAATGAACGCCTGCTCAAGAAGGTTGGCGACAAGGTCAAGGTCGGCACCCCCATTGCTGCGGTAGGCAATACCGGCAGGCTTTCCACCGGCAATCACCTCCACCTGGAGCTCTGGCACGCCGGAGAGGCAATAGACCCCGCAAATTTTATTAGCTTCTAATATGCAAAACGACGGCAAAAAGCATATCGCGATTCTCGGTTCCACCGGTTCCATAGGATGTCAGACACTGGACGTAATCTCGCAGCACCCCGACCTGTTCCAGGTGGAACTGCTCACGGCCAACAGCAACAGCGCCCTCCTTATAGAGCAGGCCAGAAAATTCCAACCGGGCAGCGTTGTGATTTGTGACGAAGGGAAATACAAAGAGGTGTTCGCAGCCCTCGACAAGGAGGATATCAAGGTGTTTGCCGGAATGGATTCCGTATGCGACATCGTATCAGACAGTACCATAGATATAGTGGTTGCGGCAATTGTGGGATTTGCCGGATTGCGCAGCGCAGTGGCCGCGATAAAGGCGGGCAAGACAGTGGCACTTGCAAACAAGGAGACCCTGGTTGCGGCCGGGTCACTGGTGATGTCTATGGCGGCGCAGTATGGCGCCCGCATTGTCCCCGTGGACAGCGAGCACTCGGCAATCTTCCAGTGTCTGCAGGGCAACAGCGGCCGTGATGTGGAAAAACTGCTGCTCACCTGCTCCGGCGGTCCGTTCCTGCATAAGACCAAAGAAGAGATTGCACAGATGACCCCCGAGGCAGCCCTGAAGCACCCCCGCTGGAATATGGGGGCGAAGGTCACCATTGATTCTGCAGGCCTGATGAACAAAGGTCTGGAGATGATTGAGGCCCGCTGGCTGTTTGATATGCCCGCTGAACGCATCGAGGTGGTGGTGCATCCCGAATCCATAATCCACTCGATGGTGCAGTATCGCGACGGTGCAGTGATTGCGCAGCTGAGCGTGCCCGATATGCGCGTCCCTATCCAGTATGCCCTGGGATATCCGGAAAGGCTTGAGCTGAATGCCAGCCGCATCAGTTTTCCAAAGTTGTCGCAGCTCACCTTCCTTGCCCCGGACACCAGCCGTTTCCCGTGCCTGGACATTGCCCGCAGGGCTCTGGACCGCGGTGGTAATGCCGCCTGCGCGATGAATGCCGCCAATGAAGTGGCGGTGGCCGCATTTTTGCAAGGCAGAATCCCGTTCTCTGCCATTCCGGAGATTATTTCGGTGGCGATGTTCCGTACCGAGTTTGTGGCAAAGCCCTCCATGGACGACATCTTTGCCACCCACAGCCGCGCACTTGAGCTGGCCGCACAGATGACTGATTAATGATTTAGTTGAAAATGATTGTTTTTGTCAAGATAATACAGGTAATATTTGCCCTCTCCATCCTGGTGCTGGTGCACGAGTTCGGGCACTACACATTCGCCAAACTCTTCAAGACCAGGGTGGAGCAGTTCTATATGTTCTTCAATCCCAAGTTTTCGCTGTTCCGCTGCAAATGGTTCAACGGCAAGTTGCACACAAAGTTTTTCTCTAAGAACGAGGAGCCGCTCCCTGCTGACAGCGACCTGAGCGTGCTGAGCGACGATGACTGGCGCAAATATCCCGACAACACAGAATACGGCATCGGATGGATTCCCCTGGGCGGCTATTGCGCCATTGGCGGAATGGTTGACGAGACCAAGAAAGCCGACGACCTGAGCAAAGAGCCCCAGCCCTGGGAGCTGCGCACCAAGCCGGCCTGGCAGCGGTTCCTGATTATGTTTGGCGGAGTGCTGTTCAACTTCATACTCGCCATTGTGCTCTATGCCGCCATCCTGCATCACTGGGGCGAGGAGTATCTCCGCAACGAAGATGCCGTGTATGGCATCGCTGTCAACGACCTCTCCCGCGAGATAGGTTTCCGCAACGGCGACAAGATATTGAGTTTTGACGGACGAGAGGTGGAAGATTTCTCACAGCTGCAGGTGGAGCTTGTCCACTCCAGAGCCAGCGAGGCGCTGGTGCTGCGCGGCCAGGATACGGTATCCATCAGCATTGACGACTCTTATATGCCCCGGATGCTTAACACTCCCGGAATGTTCTCTCTGGCATATCCCTTTGAGGTGGCCGGCTTTGTGGAGAATTCCATAAACAGGGAGAGCGGTTTGCAACCCGGTGACCGCGTGGTTGCCGTTAACGGTGAGTATATGACCCTTGTACCCGACATACAGGATGCCCTGCGCGCTCACAAGGGCGATTCGATAATGGTGGAGGTCAGCCGTGCAGGAGAGCGGCAGCAGGTAGGCCTGCAGGTGGACACCACCGGTATGGTGCAGGTGATGCTTCAGAGCGACCTCACCAAGTTCTTCCACATTACCCGGAACAAATACAAGTTCTTCCCGGCCATCCCGGCGGGCATCCGCAAGGCTTGCAACTATATTGGGAGCTATGTAAAGGACCTGGGGTTGATTTTCTCCCCCAAGACCAAGGCATACAAGTCGGTAGGCAGCTTTATCACCATTGGCCGCATATTCCCCGGCACCTGGGACTGGCAGCGGGTATGGTCGCTCACGGCTATGCTCTCCATAATGCTCGCCGTACTCAATATCATCCCCATCCCCGGTCTGGACGGCGGACACATTCTGTTTATCTTGGTGGAGATACTCACCGGACGCAAACCCAGCGACAAGTTTCTGGAGATAGCTCAGACAATCGGTATGGTTCTGCTGGTTGCACTGATGGTGCTGGCGTTCGGGAACGACATCAGAAGTTTGTTCTAAAAATACATATATGACTAAACGGATAATAATATACATCGCTCTGGCGGTGGCGTTGCTGGCCGGATGCAAGAGCAAGAGCAAAGACGGAGAGAAGATACTCCCCACCATCAGCGGAAAGGCAGGAGAGGTGGCCGTGGTATGCTCCAAGGTGGAATGGGAGTCGGAGCCGGGCAGCACCATCCGTGCCCTGCTCGCGGCGGAAGTGCCCTATCTGCCACAGGTCGAGCCTATGTACGACCTGTTCAACGTGCCCCAGCAAGCCTTCAACAAGGTATTCCAGGTGCACAGGAACATCATCGTTATCAATACCGACAAAAAGATTGATAAGCCCAGGTTTTCGACCTGGACCGACGTGTGGGCTTCGCCCCAGCTGGTAATCCAGATTGACGCTCCCGACGGTTTGCGGGCGGCCGAGATAGTGGCAAAGCAGGGGAACAAGATCCTCGCCCTGCTGGAGCGGACAGAGCGCAACCGTATAATCAGCAACATCAACAGTTTTGAAAACGCGGAGCTCCGCAAGCCGGTGAACGATATGTTCGGAGGCAGCCCCTGCTTTCCCAAGGGCTTTACAATCAAGAAGACTGCAGAAAACTTTATGTGGATATCCTATGAGCCGGCATATACGATCCAGGGCATCCTGATATGGAAATATCCCTATACTGGCGAGGCTGACTTTACCGACGAGGCCCTGGCGGCAAAGCGCAACGAGATAACAAAAGAGCAGATTCCTTGCACCACGGAGGGGAGTTATATGATTCTCAATCCAGACATCTTCCCCGGCTACAGGACTCTCGACTACAAGGGGCGCAGCATCGCAGAACTCCGTGGCCTCTGGGAGGCATATAACGATTTTATGGGAGGCCCCTTTGTCTCGCACTCTTTCCTGACCCCGGACAATCAATATGTAATCACTCTGGATGGCTTTGTCTATGCCCCCAGATACGACAAGAGGAACTATCTGCGCCAGGTAGAAGCGGTGCTTTATTCCTTTGACTGGAACAATATTCCGGAATAATAGGAAAATTAATTTGCTTTAATGCATTTTTTACATACCTTTGCACTCCCAAATTTGGGGGCACTTCGGTGGGTTCGTCTATCGGTAGGACACAAGATTTTCATTCTTGGAAGAGGAGTTCGATTCTCCTACCCACTACTTATTAATAAATATTAAAGTAATGGCAAATCACGCATCAGCAGACAAACGTTTCCGTCAAAGCGAGAAACGCAGATTGCATAACAAGTATTATGCACGCACAACCAGGAACGCCATCAAGGCGATCCGCAACACTACAGACAAGGCAGCCGCAGAGCAGCTTGCACCCAAGGTTTTTGCAATGATCGACAAACTTGCAAAAACCAACGTCATTCATAAAAATAAAGCTGCGAATTTGAAAAGCGGTATCGCACTCCATATCAACAAAATGGCATAATTTGAGATTTTTGTCTCAAGAAATAAACAAAACTCTCCATATTCGGGGAGTTTTTGTTTTATATCGCTATGTCCAACACAAGCATCAAAGATTGGAGAAGAGAAGAAAGACCGCGTGAAAAGATGCTCGAAAGGGGCGCAAACGCCCTCACCGACGCCGAGCTGCTGGCGGTACTGATCCACACCGGCAGCAACAATTCAAGCGCGGTGGACCTTGCCCGGAAGTTGCTCGACGGAGCCGGCAACTCTATCCGCGGGGTGTCTAACTATTCATTAAACAACTTTACGAGGGTCAAGGGGATAGGAACGGCAAAGGCGCTGACCCTGATGGCGGCATTCGAGGCCGGGCGGCGGAGTATGGCCGCCGGACGCGATTCAGAGCTGGTGATTACCGACGCTCGCAGTGCCGTGGACCTTATAGCTCCCCGGATTGCAAACCTCAACCACGAGGAGTGCTGGGGTATTTTCCTGAACCGGGCAAACAAAGTAATTGTCAAGGAGAGGCTCAGCAGCGGTGGTATATCATCCACAACTTTCGACGTGCGGATGGTGGTGAAACGGGCAGTGGATACACTCGCCTCCAGCATCATCCTGGTCCACAATCACCCCAGCGGCAATCCAGAGCCGGGAGAGAACGACCGCACCCAGACGGTAGCACTGCGCAACGCCGCCGCACTGCTGGACATATCGCTTCTGGATCACATAATCGTGGCCCGGAACAGGTATTTCAGTTTCAGTGAAGAAAATTACCGGAAGCGGCGGGGTTAGATCTCCTTGCGCAGGCGGGCGATGGGTATGTTCAACTGGTCGCGGTACTTTGCAACGGTACGGCGTGCGACGTTATACCCTTTTGAAGAGAGCAGGTCCACAAGCTGCTCGTCTGTCATCGGCTTGTGCTTGTCCTCTGCCTTGATGCTCTCTGTCAGGATAGCCTTGATCTCGCGGGTAGAGGCCTCCTCGCCCGACTTGGTTACAAGACCTTCTGAGAAGAAGTACTTGAGGGGATATATTCCAAAATGAGTCTGGACATACTTGCAGTTTACCACCCGGGATATGGTTGAGATATCCAGACCGGTGCTGTCGGCTATATTCTTGAGCACCATCGGTTTGAGCTTTGTCTCGTCGCCGTCTATAAAAAAGTCGTACTGGAAAGCGACAATGGCGTTCATAGTGTTCTGCAGCGTTTTCTGACGCTGCTTGAGAGCCTCCACGAACCACTTGGCAGAGTTGAGTTTGGATTTTACAAACGATACCGCCTCTTTCTCCTGGCGGGAAGACTTGGTTGCGGCCTGCATAAGCAGCTCAGCGTAATTTTTGTTTACCCGCAGCTCGGGTATGTTGAACCGGGGCATCGTAATCACGGGAACCCCGTCTTTGAGTTCAAGTATGAAATCTGGCACAATCTGCTGCGCCTGGTCGGAATAGGTGTCGTCTATCTGGCCTCCGGGCTTCGGGTTCAGACGGACAATCTCCTCTATGGCATCCTTGAGCTGATGTTCGTCTATGCCAAGTTTCTGGGTAATCTTGGGGTAATGCTTCTTTGCCAGGGCGTCGAAGCAGTCGCTCACTATACGGCGGGCGTTCACCTGGCTTGGGGTGGGGTCGTCCACGTCCAGCTGAAGCAGCAGGCACTCCCTGAGGTCCCTGGCACCCACACCGGCCGGCTCGAAGCTCTGAATAACCTTCAGGATACCCTCCAGCTCCTCCACGGTGGTCTCTATGTTCAGTTTAAAAGAGATGTCGTCACAGAGGCTCTCCAGGTCGCGTCGCAGGTAACCGTCCTCCTCAAGCATACCTATCATAAAGAGGGCTATCTGATAGCTGCGCTCGTCCAGCTTGCAGTATCCCAGCTGGTTTTCCAGATTCTGCTGCAAGCTCTCCTTCACGGAGAAGGTGTTGTACTGGGGCTTCTCATCCTTGCCCTGATTGTTTACGTACAACTTGTATGAGGGGGTCGGGTCGCTTCCGGCATATTCTGTAAGGGATACGTTCTTGGGAGCCTCCTCTTCCGGGTTGTTCTCTTCTTCTGCCGCTTCGTCCAGTACAGGATTCTCTTCCAGTTCCTGCTGTACACGACGCTGCAACTCCAGCGTGGGCAACTCCAGAAGCTTGATTGTCTGGATCTGAAGCGGCGACAGGCGCTGGGTCTGCCTTAATTCCTGTGTCAACCCCTGCTTAGCCATCTTACATTACTGGAAAATTGATTTTTTCTCGTACGATAAAGCACGAAGGGTATGTTCCCTTTATGGAGTTCATAAACCGGCGAGCCTCCTCTTTTGTGCGGAAGTCGCCCACGGTGACCTTGAAATAGGGATTTTCATACTCCCTGTAAACGCTTATGCCGGGGTGTTGCGCCTTGAAACTTCCGGCAATCCGCTCCGACTGATTGCGGGCGGTCTGCTTGTTGTCAAAGAAGATGCGGATGCGATAACCTGTCGACCGCTTGTGGGCATTGTTTGCAATGTGGCGCGACATAGCGCTGGAGACGGCGGGAGTCTGGTCTATGACAATCTTCCCTTCACGGGAGAAGGAGCCGCGTCCGCTTTTGAGAATCTGGAAAATGTCTTTACCGGCCAGGGTGGAATCTATTGCAGTTCGATTGGCATAGGTAGAGTCCACATCGCTGGAAATATCGTTCTGTGCATAGCCTGAAAGGGCAAATGCAAAAACGGAAACCAGTATCAAAATCGCTTTTTTCATTTTTCCAGCATCTTTACAAAATTCTCTATGGGCACCTTGGTGCCGCTGAATTTCTTTCTGAGGCAACCGGCGCCAATGGTGCAATCGTAACTCACGGTATATCCCTTTTCACCATAATCGACAAGCGTCATAGCGGCCAGGCTCAGGGCAGAAAGCGGATTGTCAAAGGTTATTTCCAGAGGGATTGACACCTCTTCGCTGCTGTGACGGTGCAGAGTGGGTTTCACCTCCCCCTTCTTGCCGTCAAAGATTACCTGGGCCACCTCCTGGTCCCCCTTGGAATAAATCCGGGCGGAGAGTTTCTGCAGCGTAATATCACGGCTTGAGGAGTTGTCAGCCTCCACCTTGAGGTTGGTTCCAAGCGACAGCTGACCCGAACCCAGATGGACGTTGTCCAGGCTTGCAAGTTCACATCTGTTTATCTCAATCTGCTCGCTCAGCGGCTTGCATGCCACGGTGGTGAGAGCAAATGCAAAAATGAGTGCCGATATTTTGAAAAACCTCTTCATTCTTCTACAAAGGTAATAATAAAAACTAACTTTGCGGTGTAATTGTTGCAAGATGAGTAATATCAATTATCGTTCCGTACGGCCCCTGATAGATTCCGCCGCCCCCCACTTGTTCATAGAGACCTATGGCTGTCAGATGAATGTCAACGACAGCGAGGTGGTGCTTTCAATATTGCAGAAGGCGGGATTCACTCTGTGCCAAAAGCCAGAAGACGCTGCGCTGGTGCTCATAAACACCTGCGCAATCCGCGACAATGCAGAGCAGCGCATATTGGGCCGTCTGGAATATTACCGTCAGCAGAAAAAGCGCAATCCGCACCTTCTGGTGGGGGTGTTGGGCTGTATGGCGGAACGTCTCAAAGACAAACTACTTGAGAATCCTGTAGTGGATCTGGTGGCGGGGCCCGACGCATATCGCGACCTGCCGCGGCTGGTCGGCATACTGGGCGCATCCGGAGAAAAACAAATCAACACCTTGCTCTCTCACGAAGAGACCTACGGCGATATCTCTCCGGTAAGGATGGACCCGAACGGGGTGAGCGCATTCATATCCATAATGCGGGGCTGCAATAATGTATGCTCTTACTGCGTGGTTCCCTACACCCGCGGAGCAGAGCGGAGCCGCGATGCGGAAAGCATCCTCAGAGAGGCCCGCGAACTGTTCGATGCAGGCTACCGCGAGGTGGTGCTGCTGGGGCAGAATGTCGATTCTTACAGATACGGAGAGACGGGGTTTGCACAACTGCTGGCTATGGTTGCAGAAATTTCACCGCTGCTGAGAGTCCGCTTCTCAACCTCCCACCCCAAAGATATGAAAGACGAAGTGCTGCTCACGATGGCAGCATATCCAAACATCTGCAAGCACATCCATCTTCCGGTCCAGTCCGGCAGCAACGCGATGCTGGAGAAGATGCGGCGGCGCCACACCCGCGAATGGTATTTGGAGAGGGTCGGACGCATCCGCGAGATAATGCCGGAATGCTCCATCACCACCGATGTCATTGCAGGATTCTGCGGCGAGACAGAGGCCGATTTTGAAGACACCCTGGAGCTGTTCCGCCAGGTGAAGTTTGATGCAGCGTTTATGTTCCAGTATTCAGAGCGCCCGGGCACCCTCGCCGCCCGTCACTATCCCGACGACGTCCCACCTGAGGTCAAGACAGAGCGCCTGGAGCAGATCATCGCCCTGCAGAACGAACTCTCTGCAGAGAGCAACAGGCGCGATGTGGGCCGCCGCTTCGAGGTGCTTGCAGAGAGCTTCTCCAAACGTTCACAGGATGACCTTATGGGCCGCACCTCACAGAACAAAGCTTGCGTCTTTCCCGCCGCCGGCCACCATATCGGTGAATACGTCACCGTCCGGGTAAAAGACAGCACCCCCGCCACCCTTCTCTGCGAGGTGGTCTAGGCGATTCTCTGTTCACCGGGCGCGCCCGGGCCTTTTGCCGTGCGCGAGAATCTCCTCTTCGCGAGATTCTTTCCTGTTTGCAAGGATGAAACCGCTCGCGCTGATTCGTAACCGTTTTCTTTTCTTCGTTCTTATGAGCAGGTTTCTATTTGTTAAAGGTCTGTTCTTTGCCCGCAATTATCAGGCAGCAGAGAGATGGTAGCCAAAGTAGCGATTGAAAATATTCAACGAATCCTTGCTAATCATAGAAGATTGTCTATATTTGCATTGTCATAATGTGCTAAAGATATGAGGGGATGAAAATGACAGAATTACTCAGAATCATTTTGCGAAATGGGTGGGTTCCGTTACCTTATAAGGGGAAGGGAAGCCATGTCAGATATACTAAAGACGGCAAGGTATACACTGTCCCTTTCCATAAAGGGAAAGAAATAGGTAATGATTTCGCAAGACGTATCCTCAAAACAATGGAGATTGAATAAACCATGAAAAAAGTTTACATAGTCGTCAGCGTGGCGCAGGACGGATTTTACTCAGCCTACTGTAAGGATTATCCATCTTTGTTCGGAAGCGGAGAGACACCGTCGTTGGCAATTGAAGAGTTGCGCCAGACGTTAGCCCTCACTAAAGAAGATGGAAAAGAGGCAGCTGCCTTTTATCCGGATTGGCTTGATGAAGAATATGGGTTTGTCACTTGCTGGAACGTGCCAGACTTGATGTCGTACTATGCGGGCATTATCACGCCTACTGCCTTGGGACGATTGGCCAACATTCATCCAAAACAAGTCTGGGCATATATGCACGGCATCTCCCGGCCCCGCAAGGCTCAAGTGGCCAAAATGGAAACAGCCCTGCACAAACTTGGACAGGAACTCATAAACACCACAATTTTGTAACCTCTTGGAAATAGTGTGCAGGGCACCCGACAAAAAAAGCCAGTCAGCTGGCCCAAGCCGCTTTAGCGGCCGGCGCTCTGTGCCGCAGGGGGGGCGTATACTTATTTTGATTATTCTTATGGAGATTGATACGACAGGGCGGCCCCCTGTCCTACGGAAAGGGGGTTGGGGGAAAGGTAGATATAGGCGCCATTAGGCGCCCAAAAATAAAAGGAGCTTCGGCTCCTTTTATTTTTGGGTGCCTGGTGGGACTCGAACCCACGACATTCAGAACCACAATCTGACGCTCTAACCAACT
>CAMKTW010000014.1 GCA_946415795.1 uncultured Bacteroidales bacterium | reverse complement strand
TGACAGCGATGATGGTGATGGAGCCGCCCTCCGGGAACTGCACCGCCTTCTCGTAGATCTTAGCAAGGTCGGAATAGAGCGAACCCGGCATGGAATCCTTGGAAGGGATCTGGTCCATACGGTTGGAAACGATACAAAGCGCGTCTGCATACAGAGTCATATCGGTAAGCAGCACCAGCACCTTCTCGTGCTTGTCAACAGCAAAGTATTCTGCAGCGGTAAGCACCATATCGGGAATCAGCAATCTCTCTACAGGCGGCTGGTCGGTGGTGTTCACAAAACTGATAATCTTGTTCAGTGCGCCGGCGGCCTCGAATGCCTGTTTGAAATAGAGATAGTCGTCGTTGGAGAGACCCATACCGCCCAGGATAATCTTGTCCACGTCTGCGCGGAGCGCAACCTGCGCCATTACCTGGTTGTAGGGCTGGTCGGGGTCGGCAAAGAAGGGAATCTTCTGGCCGGTCACCAGAGTATTGTTCAGGTCGATGCCGGCGATACCGGTGGGAATCAGCTGCGAAGGCTGCTGCCGCTTGTAGGGATTCACGGAGGGGCCGCCAATAAAGCGCTTCTCACCCTGCACCCGGGGACCGCCGTCAATCGGATTTCCGTAGGCGTCAAAGAAACGCCCCGACAACTCCTCGCTCACCTCCAGAGAGGGAGACTCTCCGAAAAACTTGACCTCGGCATTGGTGGGGATGCCCTCAGTACCGGCAAAAACCTGCAGGGTCACGGTGTCACCCTTAATCTTCACCACCTGGGCAAGTCGTCCCGCCACGCTGGCCAGCTCGTCGTTGCTGATGCCCTCAGCGTGGAGCGAAACTGTGGCCTTGGTAATGGAATCCAGCTGTATATATGTCCTTGCAAATGCGTTAGTTGTTGCCATTGGAGAGGATATTGTTTAATTTTTCTGAATATTCGTAGAACTGCTCGCTCTTCCAGGGGGTGTAATTCATCTGCCGGAACACATTAATGAGCTCCTTGAAGAATTTGCCGTACTCTTCAAATGTCTCAAAATTGAACTTGCGGTCGCACACCTTGAGCACTTCTGTGAGGATATAATCCTGACGCTCCATAAGACACTGGCTGTCAACGGGGTCGAATGCATCCTGCTGCAGTATGACAAAGTCTATGAGCTCTGATTTCCAGAAGGTCTCGTGATAGCTCAGAGGGACGCCGTCGTCACCAAGGATGTTGATCTGCTCCGCCATCTCCTTACCGCGGCGCACTATGATCTTGGCGCGCATCACATCGGCCACCCAGCCGGGACGAACCTTCTTGTCCAGATAATCGATAATCTCCGGATACTCCAGATACTTTGAGTAAGAATCCAGAGGATTCACAGCGGGATACCGTTTGCTGTCGGCACGGGCCTGCTCCAGAGCGTAGAAGCAGCGGGCTGCTTTCTTTGTGGATTCAGTGACCGGCTCCTTGAGGTTACCGCCGGCGGGAGATACGGTGCCGATGAAGGTTACCGAACCCGTCTCGCCGTTATTCAGCTTCACTATACCGGCACGGGAGTAGAAATTGGATATGATGGATGAGAGGTCCACCGGGAACGCGTCGGCGCCGGGAAGTTCCTCCATACGGTTGCTCATCTCGCGCAACGCCTGTGCCCAGCGGGACGTGGAGTCGGCAAGCAGAAGCACCTTGAGTCCCATCGCACGGTAATACTCGCAGATGGTCATCGCGGTATAAACCGATGCTTCACGGGCAGCCACGGGCATATTGGAGGTGTTGCAGATGATGGTGGTACGCTCTATCAGCTTGCGGCCGGTATTGGGGTCAACCAGTTCGGGAAACTCCTTGAAGATCTCCACCACCTCATTGGCACGCTCACCGCAGGCGGCCATAACGATTACCTCGGCGTCACCCTGGCGGGCTATCGCGTGCTGGAGCACCGTCTTGCCGCAACCGAACGGGCCGGGGATGAAACCGGTACCGCCCTCTGCGATAGGATTGAACGTGTCGATGGTGCGTACGTGGGTCTCCATAATCTTGTATGGACGCGGCTTCTCTTTGTAGCCGCCGATAGCCACCTTCACAGGCCACTTCTGGACCATTGTAACATTTACGTCATTCCCCTTTGCATCAGTGAGAGTGGCGATTGTGTCGTCTATCCTATACTGACCGGCAGGCGCCACGCTCTTCACGATGTAAGTTCCCTTGAAGGCGAACGGCACCATAATCTTGTGAGGGAGCCATCCCTCTTTTACCTCACCCAGCCAGGATGCAGCCTCGACCTTGTCGCCCGGAGCGGCTATCGGAGTGAAGTCCCATAGCTTGCCGTGGTCCAGGGGGGCGGTATATTCGCCTCGTTTGAGGAACACATCCTCCATCGTGGCAAGATTGTTCTGCAGGCCGTCGTAACTGCTTGAAAGCAGACCCGGGCCCAGCATAGCCTCCAGCATATGACCGTCAAACTCCACCCTGTCGCCCTGATGCAAGCCGCGGGTACTCTCGTAAACCTGTGCGAAGGCGTTCTTTCCGTTCACCTTAATCACCTCGGCCATCAGCTTTACGCCATTCAAATCAATGTAGCAGATCTCATTCTCAGCCACGTGACCGTCATACTTGATGGTCACCAGGTTGGAGATGATACCCGTTACTACCCCTGTGGTTTTCATATATTAAAATCTATCTTGTTTTTATTGTAAGTTTCATCAACCTCTCTCACAAACTGGTCAAACAGTCTGCGGCCCGTGACCCGGTCCAGCCGGTTCCAGCGGTTAATTAAGTGTGCCTTTGCCAGAAATGCCAGTATCACGTTGATGTTGAACACGTCCATCACAACCAGCTCCTCTATCTTGTTCCATATCACACTGCCGATGGCCTGCTCCCGCTTGAGGATATCCGGTGTCACGAAAGCCTTGTGCAGCGCCTCCTTCTCTTCAAAGTCCTCCCCGCTTTCGCGCCGCTCCAGATATGCCACCTTCTCTGTGCGGAGGAGCCAGTCAAACGCAAAGAACTCACGGATGAAGCGGTTCCCGCAGCGGCGGCACTGACGGTAGAAATCCTCATTGAGGTTCTCATCCACAAAACCCTGCTCCAGCCACTCCACCAACCTGCGGTCTTCCTGACTCAGGGAGAAGAAGATGTTCTCCCTGATAAAGGGGTAATCAAAATCGTGCTTTTCGAAATCGAGTACCAGATCCGGAAGGCTAGCGATTATGTACGGATAGTTATCCATCTTATGCTAGCCAAAGAGTATTTTGGTGGTTGCGGGGCGCAGGTACTCGCACAGCAGGGCCTTAAAACTCTCGTCGGTAAAATTGATGTAATACCCCTCGCCTTTGGGTGCTATGCGGAAGCCCTCTGCAAAATCGTCACTGAAGCTGAAGTTGAGCGAACCATCAAGAGCCTTGACGATATTCTTGGCAAGAAAAACATCCAGCTGGGATTTCATCTTCTCCGGGAGAATCACATCCAGCGATGAGGCGGCACCGTCGGCCTTGAAAGCACCTGCCACAGTTGCGATAAGCTTACCTACAAACTCATTGTCGGAGAGGACGTCATCCACCTTTGCGCTGACGGCCTTTGCGCTGATCATCTGCTCTATCTGCTGACGGAGCGCAGCCAAAGTCTGGGTAGAAGCCATCTTGATGTCACCTTCCGTGCGGGTACGGAGATCATCAGCCGCCTTTTGGGCATCGGCAAGGATTCTGTCTGCCTGTTCTTTTGCCTCGGCAACTATCTTGTCCGCCTGCTCACGAGCCTGACAGAGCAGATTGTCTGCATCCTGCCTGCCCTTTGCAAGCCCCTCATTATAAAGCTTGTCGGTGAGTTCTTGCAGTTTGTTTTGCATATCGTGAAAATGAATTATAAAAACAGCGCAAATTACGCATTTTTGGCGACATTTCTAAATCTGATGAGGACATTTTTATGACAATTTACAACGAATGAGCCGCACCCGGGCCGGGTACGGCTCTTTACAGCTGTTGACTTGGCCTTAGTTGGACAGGGAGTAATCCACATTTGTAACCACGCGTACCTTCTTGATCTGCGGGGTATTGCTGTCGCGGTCCTCGATTGTAAAGTAGCCCTGCGACGCGTTGCGTATCTTGCCCAGCTTGCTGCCGGAGTCGTCTGCAAACTTCTGAGCCGACTCGCGGGCATTCTTGGTCGCCTCCTCAATCATCTCCGGCTTGATAGAGTTCAGTGACTCAAAGCTGAAGGTGGGGTGGCTGTCCCATTCACTGGAGAGGGTGATGCCCTTGCGGATAAGTTCTCCCTGCCTGTTCATCAGTGCAAGTACATTATCCACTTTGCCGGTGCTGACAGTAGTCGTGGATTTGATCACATAACGGTAGCGACGGTTGTTGCCGCCATACTCCTGGGTGAACACATCAGAGATGTTGGGGGTGGAAGTGGTTATTTCAGAGTCCTCTATACCACCGCTCTTGAGAAACGCCTTGATTGCACCGTTGTTCTCTTCCAGCTCACGATAGAGAGCGGCGAGATCGTCGCCTGCGATGTTGTAAGTGAGCGGCCATATTACTTTGTCAGCTGCCACCTCACGCTCGCACAAACCTCTTACGCTCACGTTACGCTGAGCAGAACTGAGCACCTTAATAGCCTTTGGAATGCTTATTCCGACTACAATAAGGCCGACCATAATTGCCAGACCGGCCAGAAAATTTCCTTTATTTTCCATAGTAAACAATTATTTAGCCGATAGAAGATGAAATAATCGTGCCAGTCATTACCTTGCAGATCCGTCACCGGCAGTTGCGTCACGTTTCGCATCACGGGCCGCTTTGCGGGCCGCTCTCTCCTCTGCGGCGGCAGCGCGCCTGGCTTCCCGTTCCGCAGCACGCTGAGCCTTCCGTGCAGCCCTTTCCGCCTTCTTTGCCTCCCGCTCCAGCTTGCGCTGCTGGCGGCGGAGCTCGCGGGCAGCCTTGCGCAGGGCCCGTTTCTCCTTGCAGGTAAGTTTCTTTGTATCCTTGGGCAGCTGTACCTCCACAAAGCCATCGTCGGAATGGTTCTCCAAACCCTCTATTCCGGGCTGCTTTTCGCTACCGGAGATTGCTGCGGTGAGGGAATCGAGCCGTGCCTTGGCGGCATCCCGCTCCAACGCGAGCGAGTCAAGAGTCGCATTATGTGAATCGGTTACAAGAGGTGCCACAACAGAGGTGTCACCCCCTACCGACGGCCCTGGCTTTAGAGTCGCAAGGGAGTCTATGATAATTTCGCCCTCCGGATTGAAGGCACTGGATATCCCCATTGTGGAATCGGCAGCCATACGACTCGCCTCCTCCTGCCGGACTGCCTCGATAGAATCACGCCTGGCCTGTTCCAGACGGTTCTGCTCTGCACGCTCCGCTATCTGTTTGAAGATATCCTTCATATAGTCCTTGTAATACTGGTCTGTACGCTTAAACACCGGCAACTTGATGACGGCGTATGAAGCCCGTTTGGATGCCCTCAGGGAGCGTTTTGTAACATCAAAGCGGCTCTTGGGCTGCTCATCTTCGCGCCACTTGAAACCTTTCAGGCGCTGCTTGTCAACCGGCAGATTATATACAGGATAGGCATCGCTGTTAATCTGCTCGTAATATTTGAGCTTCTCCGCAACCCCGTCCTTCATAGTGACCATCATAAACTGGGCCTGCTTTGAATTCAGGATGGTGATGACACTGTCCTCCTGCATATAGAACATAGCGTTCACCCCGCCCAAAGCATCATAACGGCGCAGAGTATTATCCTTGTTGAAGTAGCCCAGCATCTCGGTAGCCTTGATCTGGTCAAAATGGACAGTATCTTCCTGACTGATAATCATTGCATTACCGTGGATGTTGGCCCTGTCGAATGAATTGTCGCGCATCTGCGCTATCACCTCTTCTCCACTGAGCTGGTGACGGTTCTCGTTCCAGATAACGGGGTCTTCATACATCCTGAGCAAGGTGTCCAGCTGTGAGAAGTACAAAGAGTCACAACGGGCCTGCAAGTCGGTGCGGTAGATAAGTGCGTGACGATACCCCTTCACAAACCTCAACTGGGTGGTGTCCTGCGGCCCTTTTACCGCCAGAGAATCGGGCATAGCCAACGAATCTGCAGCTGCCAGGGTATCTATGGGCACGGGGGTTTCTCCCGGCATAAGCAGCGTGTCCACGCCCGGCCGGGCTATCTCTGCCTGGATATGCACCTCTTCCGGCTCCTTTGCGGGTTGTGCAACTTCTAATGGTTGCTGCCCTTCGTTCAAAGAGAGGGAATCGCCAGCCTGAAGAGCCTCCACCCTGGCAAGACTATCCTTCTCCGCCTGGAGACGGACTGCATTCAGACTGTCCTGAAGCCGCTTTTCCGCCAACTCCTTACGCTTTTTGTACGCTATATATTCAGGCAACCTTTCAATGGCTTCCTTGCGTTCCTGCTCCTTTTTTTCCAAAGCCTTTTTCTCAGCCTCGCCAATCGCATCAAAATTCACCTGCTGCAGCGCCTTCTGGCTGTCCTGGATCAACTCTTCCGGGATGTCGCACACCCTTTGCGTGTAGAACATCAGGGTGTCGGCTCTGCAGAAAAGGGTATCTATCTTATTGTCAGTATTTTCCCCCACATACACCGCAGCGGGGTCCAGGAACAGGGTAGCATATATGTTGTTGACTGTATCAAACCAGACGTTGCCGGCGTCCGACACAAAGTAGGTATTGTTGAGCGAATCCAGCAGCTGTACGTTGCGGCGCATCAGTCCGCGACGGTTATGCTGGTAATAATACATTGTATCGCACCACCCTTCATAGTCGTGATTGTTCAAATAGACGTCGCTGTCGAAATAAACCACCCCTGAATCCTGCTGGTACCAGCCGTATTCCCCGCGCATATACATCTCGTTCTTCCACATCTGGGTCTTCTTCCCAAAGTAGGCCTTGTTCTCTTTTGTATCGTAATCGAGGGTTGTGGTCTTGATAAAAAGGCTGTCGGTGAACATCTCCACGTTGTCCTCAAAACGGCATACGCCTGTCTTGGCGTCGTAGGTGCCGCGGTCGCTCTCGATCACCTCTCCTTTGGAGGTCTTCATCGCCCCCCCGAAAGAGAAATTGGCCACGCTGTCGGCGGTATTGTAATCGAGATACCGGGTGCGGAGTGTATTCTTCTCCTTGTCGTGCACCTCCACCACCTCGCCACGGAAACGGGCGATGTTGTCATCTGCATAATAAATGACGTTGTCGCTGGTAACTACCGTCTTATCCTGCACAAGCTTCACGTTGTGGTACGCCTCGACCTGATTCATACTCACGTTCCAGATTGCGGAATCGCAAAACATATAGGCTCCGTTGTGAAGGAAAGTGGCGGGGCCCTTCACTTCGCGGAATTCCCTTTTGCCCGGGCGTTCAAATACACGTGCATACTCTGCGTTGAGCAGGGTAAGCAGGCTGTCCTTATCCCTGTTCCTGCTCCTGCGCCTGGTGGCAGCTTCGGGGCTGTAGGCCAGCAACAGAAACAGAGCCAGGAGTATAAAGAGGTATCTGGCCGGGCTATTCCTCATCCACAAACTTACAACCGCCAAACAGCGGATCTATCTTGATATGAGTTGTCTTTTTCTTCTCTTTCACAAAGTCATCTATGGACTTGCGGGCATTTTTCTCGTTAGCCATATCCACAAGGGCGTCGTAGTCGGTCTCAAACGATGCCACGTGCGCCGGGGTCACCTCCTCCAGGCGTACTATCTTATAGATTGTGTGGCCATTGCCTTCATTATCAAGAGACTCAAACGGTTCTGAAATCTCACCTACATTCATCTCTTTTATTACGGCATAGTCGGCGGGATTCAGCCGGTCCTTCTCAAAGTGGGAACTTCCGCTGTATTCATCTACCATCATACCCCCGTTGGTGCGGGTCTTGAAATCCTCAGAGTTGTTCCAAGCAGCCATCTCGAAGGTAGTCTTGCCCTCCTGGATGGCAGAGCGGATACTGTCCAGACGAGCGAACGCCACGTTCCGGTCGGAAGATGTATAGGAGGGCTTTATGAGGATGTGCCGGGCGTTGAACATATCTCCGGATTTCTCAATCATCTGGATTATGTGAAAACCGTCCGGAGTCTCCACTATCTGCGACACCTGACCCACCTTCAGCGACATTGCGGCGTCGGAGAACTGCGGCCAGTAGATGGTCTTGGAACGCATACCGAGCTCACCGCCCCGGGTGGCGCTGCCGGGGTCCTGCGAATACAGACGGGCCAGCGAGGCAAACTTTTCCCCGGCTATCACCCTCTCACGCAAATCCAACAGTTTCTCTTTCACCACCATTGCAGCCGCCTCTTTATCTGGATACAGCACTATCTGGCGGAGCCTGTATTTAGTGGGAACCATAGGCAGGTCCTCTGCAGGGGTCTCTTCGCAAAGAGTTTTCACGTCCCCGGGAGTCAGTTTGGGGATATCGCTGTAAACCTTCTGCTGCATCTGCTGTATGAGCAGCTGCTCACGCAAGGTCTCGGTCCAGTCCGCCTTTATCTTGTAGATAGGCTTCTTGAAATACTCCTCGGTCTCCTTCTCACCGCCCAGACTGTTCATCACCTGATTCAGGCGGGCGTTGACCTGCTCCCTTACCTGCTCATCCGTAACGGTGAGCGAATCCAGACGGGCCTGGGTGAGGAACAGTTTGGAATTGACCAGGTTTTCCAGAATCTGGCAGCGGGAATTGGCATCCACGGGGTAACCGCTCGCCTGCATCATCCGGATCTCGTCCTCTATGTCAGAGAGGAGTATCATATCGTTGCCCACAACAGCCACCGACTTGTCTATCAGGCCGTTTTCATAAACCTGGGCGTGCATCGCCAGGGGTGCGGCAGAGAGCATCACGGAGCAGACCAATATTGACAGGAACCTGTTATTCATCAACATTATATATAGTTAGTTTATTGGACTCGATACCCTCCTGCAACAGCTCCTGCTCCAGTTGCGACAGGAGAGCCTGTTTGCGGTTTATAAGTATCGCATCTTTAATCGTTTGCTTGCAATAGTCATACGGGGCGAGACTCCCCACGGGAATCTTGTCGGTGAGGAATATGAAATAATCTTTGCCGTCTCCCACCTTGATATACTTGCCGGCGCCGCGGAAGATAGTCTCGCAACTCTCTGCATCCAGCCCCGGCACCGACTTGGCGATTGTGGGCATTGCCATCCAGGCGCCGCCAAACTCATCGTAGCGCTCCGCATAAGAGAGGCACAATTCGCGGAGTTCCTCCACCTTTTCTTCGTCGGTGACATCGTACGCCTTCTTTATCTCGTTGTAGTGGGGAGAGTTCTGCGAAATCGTAATTATGCGCGCTTTAGCAATAATGTAGGGATACTTGTAGTTGCCGCTGTGACTGTCGTAGTAGGAGCGCATCTCATCGTCTGTAACGGTGGTATCGAGACGCGCCTCGGTGTAGTTGTGCTCAAAGCGATAGTTGAGCAGGTTGCTGCGGTAGTCCTCCACCTCTGCGGTTATATCCTTCTCATCTGCCGACAGCACCTCTTCCGCCTTCATCAGCTTCAGATGCGCCAAGGCCCACGTTTTGACATACTGCTCCACCATAGCAGCGCTGTCTTCTGCAGAGATGCCCTGCGGCAGCAGGCGCTCGATATCCTGCTTGTAGAGGATGTGGTCGCCCACTCTGGCGATGCGGTCGCCTTCTTCACTTTTGCAACCCGCAACAGCCAGCGCTGCAAGCAGTATGAGCAATAAACGTCTCACCGGAGATTACCTGGAATAGTTGGGAGCTTCGCGGGTGATGGTAACATCGTGAGGATGGCTCTCTGCCATACCGGATGAGGTGATCTTCACGAATTTGGCCTCGTGCAGCGCCTCCAGGTTGCGGGCGCCGCAATAGCCCATACCTGCTTTCAGGCCGCCGACCAGCTGATAAACCACCTCTGCGAGGGTGCCCTTATAGGGAACCTGGGCCACGATGCCTTCCGGCACGAGTTTCTTGATATCCTCTTCCATATCCTGGAAGTAGCGGTCCTTGGAGCCCTTCTGCATAGCCTCCAGCGAACCCATACCGCGATATGACTTGAACTTGCGGCCGTTGAGGATGATGGCCTCGCCGGGAGCCTCTTCAACGCCTGCAAACAGCGAACCAGCCATAATGGAGCTCGCACCTGCCGCGAGGGCCTTGGTGATATCGCCGGAATAGCGGATACCGCCGTCGGCAATCACAGGGATGCCGCTACCATTGAGCGCACCCGCCACATTGAGCACGGCGGTGAGCTGGGGCACGCCGATACCGGCGATTATGCGGGTGGTACAGATTGAACCGGGGCCAATACCCACCTTTACTGCATCTACGCCGCATTCCTTAAGGGCTATGGCAGCCTCTGCCGTGGCGATGTTGCCGGCAACTATCTGCACGTGAGGGAACGCCTTGCGGATCTTCTTGATGGTCTCAAGCACAAATACCGAATGGCCGTGGGCTGTGTCGAGCACGATAGCGTCGGTGTCCACTGCCACCAGTTGCTCTACATTGTCTAAGCTGTGGGAGTTGATGCCCACTGCAGCTGCCACCAGAAGGCGGCCCTTACTGTCTTTGCTGGCTTCCGGATTGTTCTTGATTTTGGTGATATCCTTGTATGTGATAAGGCCGATAAGCTTGCCGTCCTTATCCACGACGGGGAGCTTCTCCACTTTGGAACGCATAATTATCTCGGTCGCAGCCGGGATATCGGTATCAGGGCCGCAGGTGACAAGATTCTCGCTGGTCATAACTTCGCTTACAGGACGGTTGAGATCGTGCTGGAAGCGGAGGTCGCGGTTAGTTACGATGCCCACCAGATAACCGGCGCCGTCCACCACCGGAATACCGCCGATACGGTTCTGCGCCATCAGCTTGAGGGCATCACCTACCGTACGGTCTCCAAGGATTGTGACGGGGTCATATATCATACCGTTCTCCGCACGTTTTACCCTTCGTACCTGATCGGCCTGCGCATCAATGGGCATATTCTTGTGAATCACACCTATACCGCCGGCGCGGGCAATAGCGATTGCCAGTTCATACTCTGTAACGGTATCCATCGCAGCAGAAACTATCGGCACGCTCAGGGGGATGTTACGGGTGAACATAGTGGAGACATTCACGTCTCTGGGGATAATCTCGCTGCGGGCGGGGATCAGCAGGACATCGTCGAAGGTGAGACCTTCCATAACAATCTTGTCGGAGAAGTTTTGCATAATCGTGTAGATATAAATTTTGCGAAGATACTAATTTTTCGGGGGATAAAGCCGCCCTTGAAAAGTTTCTCTCTGCTCCAAACGTTTTTCCAGCATCCTGATAAGTTCCACATTGCGCACCAGCCCCCACGGAGTCGAGTTCACGAAACGGGGCGGAACCTCCCCTGCAAATCGCTCAATCACAAGGTCTGGCCTGAGCCTCTCTACAAAATCGACAAAGAAGTCAATATACCCTTCCAGCGTGAATGTTTCAAACCTCTCGGGGTGCGAAGAAAACTCTTCTTCCATTTTCGTGCCTTTTATGATCTGGAGCTGATGAAACTTTATGCTGTCAATCCTGAGCGAATTGATTTTACCGGCAGCGGCAAGCATCATTTCGCGCGACTCGCCCGGCAGGCCAAAGATAAAATGAGCTCCGGCAAGCAGGCCGCGGGAGGATGTCATCTCCACAGCACGCACCGCATCGGCAAAGGTATGGCAGCGGTTTATATGTTGTAAAGTGGCGTCGTAGCACGACTCTATGCCATACTCCACTATCACGATATGTCTCCGGGAGAGTTCTGCGAGATAATCCAGCTTAGCTTCATCCACGCAGTCGGGACGGGTGCCTATAACTATGCCCTTTACTTCAGGATGGGAGAGCGCTTCGCCGTAGATCTCCTTGAGTTTTTCCAGAGGAGCGTATGTGTTGGAATATGGCTGGAAATAAGCCAGATAACCACCGGCGCGACGATACCGGCCCCGGTGGAATCCTATCCCCTCTTCCAATTGCTGCGTAATGCTTTTGTCGGGGGTGCTGTAGTTAGGGTGAAAAGCGTTGTTGTCGCAGAAGGCACACCCGCCGCGAGACTTGCTTCCGTCGCGGTTGGGGCAGGTGAAACCGGCGTCCACCACAAGTTTCTGAAGCCGGACGCCGAATTTCTCTTTGAAATAATCTGCCTGCGAGTTGTAGCGCCGCATTACAGTTTAACCTTGAAGGCTTTACCGGGGCGTGACTTATAAGTTCTGGTGCGTCCGGTGGCGTTGTCGGTGATGGTGGTCTTGAGCCTCTTGCCGCTGCGCTCTACCTTGATATTGAAATCCGAGCCGAATGCACGCACCTTGCGGAGTTCTATCTTATTCCAATCGTCCGGGAACGAAGGCTTCATTGTGAACTTCCTGAAACCTGTGGGCCGGATGCCGAACATACCTTCCGTGAAGACGCGGCAATAAAGACCGCTCTCGGCAGAAAGGTGGCGCTGGCGCCCCTCGGGCCAGGCCTCTATGGGATACGGCACGTGATCCTCAAGCAGGCGGCGGTGGCTGTAGGCGCTCACCTTGGGGGTGATGTAGTCTCCTTTGCCGGCATAATATGCCCCGCGGAATGCATACAGGGTAGAACGGTCCCAATAGGTCTCCTCCCCCATCTGGGTCAGCAAACCCTCTCCTGTGTAAAGCGGACTCTCAAACAGAGCGTCCAGGGTGGCGCCGGCCCTGTCAAATATGCCCACTACCAGCGGCATACAGATCCAGGAACGGAGAGTGTCGTTACCTTCATAATACCGATATGTTTCATAACCATCCACTGTCGATTCAAAATAGTTGCAGATATTGCGGCGCATCTGCTTTGCCTGGCGGCGGTAGCTGCGCACTCTCTTGCAGCCCTTGCCCAACTCCTTTGCCAGATCAGAGGCGCTGATGAGCGCGTCGTAATAAAGCGTCGATGTGCAAAGATTGGCGTCGCCATCCTCGAAACGACCCTCCAGCTCGTCGTGGTCAGACTCAATGACTCCGTCTGCATTCTGTTTGAGCCTGCAGTATTCCAGGCACCACTCTATCAGCGGCCAGATATCCTCCGCAACCTTCTTGTCTGCACCCTCCAGGCAATAGCGGGAAGCGCCGTATGCGGTCATAGCCGCATCACCGCGGTCACCCGCACCGTTCCAGATATCGTCGCCCTCCGCGATTATGCTGCTGGGTATGGGCTCGTACGCGTCGTTCATAAAACGGGAATACTGCATATAGCAGTCGTAGGCCGACTTGACACCGGTGTCATAACCGGTAAAGGGGAAGAACGGATTCACATATTCGCACTGGTCATTGCACCAGAGGGCGGCATAATAAGACTCTCCGCCGGGAGCGTGCATCAATCCCCCCTTGGTGGCGATGATGCTCTCGCTGGCACGCAGCTTGGCAAAGCGGAATTCCGTATTGATCACCTGATCCGGGGTATCAAGAATCAGGTTGTCGCTGAGTTGTTTAAAGAGACTCTTCCTTGCGTCATATTCGGCCGGGATATCAATGGTAGCAGGGTCCATCCGCTTCACATCCGCCTCATTTTTCTCGTAAGCCTGCATCACCAGCGCAAAAGTGCGTGTTTCGCCGGCAGCCAGAGGGGTCGAGCCGCCACCTGTCAGCTCGATATCCATCACATAACTCCCCTTCACGCCTCGCTCCGGGTCGCTCTCCCATTTGAACTTATAATCCGGCACATCCAGATTCACCGGCCTGACAGAGCAATTCTTTACGGAGACTATCTCAAAGATAGCCTGCCTTTCACGGGCAGGAAAATCTATGCGGGTCAGCTCCAGCACGCCATCGGTTTCGACAACCTTCAGTGTGCCGTCTATCTCTACCTTCACCGCCTTAAAATCGGGAACCTTTCCGTCCACTTTGATCAACTGCGCCACGTTGGTAGTGTGCCGGTACGGGAAGAAGGCGTGAGTGTTGTTGGGAATCATACGCAGCAGGGGGAAAACGTGATGATATTCGCACTCATACCGGCCCTGGTTATCAATGCCCCAGTAATATACGACGGCGGCACGCTGCCCGCTCATCTCTATATGGTCGTGGTGAGGTGTGTTTGCCTTAGCGTCCATCACAATTACTCCCGATGATGGGTCGATTGACCAGCGGGTTTCTGCATTGGCTACGATTGTTACGGCGAGCATCACCGCCGCCATTAAGAGTCTTTTCATCTTGTGCAAAGTTTAGTCATACAAATTTATAATTATTTAACTTAGCAGAAAATATCCCGATTATGGTCTTTAAGAAGTGCTTACTTACAGTTGCAGCCTTAATTCTCATGGCCGGCTGCTCCCAGAAATACGCTGTCACTCCCGGCGACCTTGCCCGCACCCTGCCGATGCCCCGCTCGCTTGGAGACGGCAGGGACGGCGACGATTTCGGTATATGCCTGGTTTCGGTTATGAATATCCGGGAAGAGCCCAAATACGAGGCCGAGATGGGCACCCAGATGCTTATGGGGTCGATATGCTGGATTATTGAGCAGCGAGACGGATGGGCAATGATTTCCACCCCGGAGGGGTACATCGCCTGGGTTCACGGGAAGAGCCTGCAGATAACCGACAGCGACGGTGCGATTGCCTGGAAAGCAGCCCCACGACTGGTTGTCACTGCGCACTATACCCCTCTCCTTTCGCAACCCAAGGCGGGCAGTGAGATTGTGCGCGACGCGGTGCGGGGCTGCATTATGCAGAAACTTTCCCGCAAAGGGAACTGGTATCAGGTCAGGCTGCCCGACGGAGTCAAAGCTTACGTCGCCGCGCGCGACGTGGCCGACTGCCGCGAATACTTTGAGAAACAGCATCCTGCCGGCACCGACATAGTTGCCGATGCCAAACTGTATATGGGCATCCCCTATCTGTGGGGCGGCTCCAGCGTCAAGGGTGTCGATTGCAGCGGCCTCACGCAGCGGGTATATATGGACTGCGGGATTCTCCTGCCCCGCAACGCCTCCCAGCAGGCACGCAGCGGCGATGAGGTCGATATCTCCGGCGGCTGGGACCTGTTGCAGCCGGGCGACCTGCTCTTCTTTGGCCGCCCCCGCGACGATGGCTCAACACGCATCTACCACGTCGCCATCTACATTGGCGACGGCCAGATAATCCACAGCGCCGCCGGCAAAGTCCACACCGCGTCCATCATCCCCGGCCGGGCCAACTACTACAGCGGTTGTTCCAACATCGTCGCCGCCCGCCGCATCCTCGGCAGCGTCGATAAAGAAAAAGCCGCCTGGAGCATCATCTCAAACGGCTGGTATTTCTAAACGTATCAAATTGGTTTTTTTACTATCTTTGCGGTAATATAACTAATCAGGATATGAACCTTAGAACCATCAAGAAAGACATCGAATTCGTAACCAACGAGTTTCTGTGCGATTGCCTTACATTCAGCGAATACAGCCAGGGTAAGAAAGATGAGCAGGTAAAAGAGCTGGTAAACCAGGCGCTTGTTCTGGCTGACACAACATTCTGCAAGGTCAATGACTACCCTGTTGAAGGCACTAAAGCATATTTCAAGGAGGTCAACAAGAACCTTTACGAGGGTTTCGACGCACTCTACCAGAAACTGAGCGAACTCACAAAATAGGGGCGCTCGCACATCCCGCCTCCCTGGCGGGGGGCCATCACAACAGAAGCGCATCTTCGCTTAGGAAAGCAAGCTTTCCACGCAAGATGCGCTTCTGTTGTGATCCGGTTGGGATTCGAACCCAAGACCCACAGCTTAGAAGGCTGTTGCTCTATCCAGCTGAGCTACCGGACCAGCTGCGGAGTGCAAAAGTAATCAAAATTTTATAGAATTAATACAGAATGGTAACCCTCAGCTTAAAATTGGGCCACTGTGATTTATCCTCCTCCACAAAAAGGTCTGTCGCGGTAAAATAAACATAAACACTGCCAGCAGACCACTCATAATCCAGATAAGTGGAGTAAAAAAACTCTTTGTCGGTACCTAAATCCAATGCCTCTGCACGTGATACAGGAAGTGGTGTCCAATAGGCGTAGCCATACTCATCCCTCTGCTCCCACGATACAGTAACAGTACCATACGCTACTACGTTACGGGTGATTTCAGGAACCGACAGTTTCGCAAGAAGAAATTCTCCTCCGTTATTTCCACTGGTCACCTGCCAGTCTCCTCTTGTAATGGTATAGTCGTAGTGAGACATCGTAATCGAGTCCCCGCCGTAATAATTCTCTTTCGTGCAGGAAGTCATAATTGCAACGGCGGCAATCAGCAACAAGAATAATCTATTTGTTTTCATGGCTGTATTATTTTGGTTTATGGTAAAACAAACAATTATTATGCCGCCTGATTCACCGGCATAGCGGAACCCCGCATTGGCGGCAACTTGCTTTCGGAGGAGCTTCTCTCCTGGAGCCTTTCTATCTATCAATCAGCATATTACAACATTTCGCTTTAGTACTTTTGCTCGAGCGATATTACATAAAAGACTGATAGACAGAAAGGTAGGCTCCACGCTGGCTATTCTGCATAACAGCCCACACGCGCTCCGCTATCGCCTGATGGCGATTGCTATCCTCACTCAGCCGCCGGCTTC